>JAXJDU010000210.1:0-38295 GCA_036301785.1 Acutalibacteraceae bacterium
AAAATAAATAGCTCGGTATGGCAAAAAATGGTTGCAACTGACCAAAATAACGATTTTCTTACTGCAACATCAAAAGTTACGAATTACTTAGAAAAAACACACCAAAAAGTAAAACATCGCAAAGCTAAAAAAGTCCACAAAGCTGAAAAAAAAGCAACTAAACTCACTAAACAGCAAAACAAATTAAAGACTAAAGAGAGTAAGTTAAAGCAATCAAAGAAGTTTAATAAATCTAAAAAAACAACAAAAAAAGCCAGTAACACCACTAAAAAAATGGTTCAAAAGATTGAAAAAGCTATATTCGATTTTGCCAAATTTGCTTTCAAGGGGTTAGGAACAATTCTTGCACCAATGTTGATAGTTATTATTGTGTTTGCGTTAATTTTAATGATGTTTGCAGGAACTTCATCACGCAGTACATATCTTCTAGCCACATATAACTGTGTGGACAGTGATATAGGTAAAGCAATAGATGCATATACCAAAGTTGCTTACGAGTTCAACGAGAAAGTAATTAAATGTCAATCTTCTAGTAGTTGGAAAAGTGGTTTAAGAGATTTTGGAGTAAATACTTGGTCTTATGATGATACACCAACTGAATTTGTTTTCGGTAGAAGCTACAAGTTTAATTATGACCCTGTTTACGATTTTGATTATAACAAACTTGTAGCCTTTATGTGTGCATACACATACCCATTCGCTAGTGATGATGTTACGGTGAGTGATAATGAAGATGTAGAAAAATGGACTTATCGTGCAGGATATGACAGTGTTCTAAAAGATTTGTTTAATGCTGAATACCAATTTCAGCACGAATATATTAATACATCACATTGGGTGCCATTGTATTCATACACAATTTATCCAAGCAACTCCAGTCTTTATTTTGTTAATGGTTCAGGAACTACAACTATATCTGGTATGACCTATGGTTTTCTTGAGTTTACAACTCACAGTGGAGTGCCAAGTGAATTGCAACCATTCACCAGTGACGGAGCAATTCATTTTGACTTGTCAACTGGCGAAGTTAGAAATCGTACAAAGAGTTATGGAAAAACAGGCTATTTTATTCAGAATTTGAATTATCAATACACAGATAGCTCTGGCGGTGTATTAAATAGCTTCTATACTTGGTATTCGTATGCTTCTGGTTCATATTTTGGTTTCTTTGCTGATGGTATGGAACAGAGAAAAACTCAGTTGTATGTTAATGGAATGGAATTTAACTATGTTGTTGCTAAAGAAGATGCTAGGAAATACACAGGAAACTATTCTGAAAATCGTCAGCTTATGAGATTTTACAGAGGCGAAGAATATATAACCGAATGTAAGTTATATACCAATGTAAAACAACTAAGAACATTTGATGAAGCTATACGCTATGTATTAAGCAATCAAGAGTACAGTGCAAGCCGATTGGAGTTTTACAACACATTATTGAATGGAGAAGTACCAACATATGGTAATCACCAAACATATCAGTCACCTCTGCCATCATCTTTTTCAAGCATTATCGAAGGTAATAAGATTTACAACGGGTACGGTTATGATATGAGAGCTTGGAATACAGTTCACTGCTCATTAGAAAAGCACCACGGTCTAGATATTACTGCACCAACAGGAACAAATGTGCTTGCTATGATTTCTGGAAAGGTTGACAGTATTGATACATCAAAGCATACCATAACGCTTTATAGTGACAATATTACCTACTGGTATGACAAAAACAAGAAAAGAAAAACAGAGATAAATTATGTGAATGTCAATGTATCTTCCAGTTTAAATGTTGGTGATGTGGTTAATGTGGGTGATGTTATTGGTACGGTTTCAAATTACAAGCATTGTAATGGTGATTTTGAAAATTCCAGTGCAACAAATAATTATCTACACATTAGTGTACAGATAAATTATGGTAACGCTATATCAGCTGATTGGTGTGATGTTGACCCAAGATTTTTAATTTATCTTAGCTAAAGGAGAAAAGTTTTTTATGATAACAGACAATCAGCAGAAAATCAGTATGCTAAAAACAAAAGTCGAAAACTTAAATCAAAAAATCAGAACCCTGACTTCTCAAAAGAAAGACTATGAAAAACAAATCAAGGATTTAGAAGAACAGGATTTTCTAAATGTTATTAAAGCCAATGGCTGTACTGTTCCTACCCTTAGAGATGATTTAGCTCTTGCCAAAATATTAAGAGATAACAATCTAACACAGGACGATGTTCTTGAACTTTTGAATTTAAATAATGAGGGAGAAAACAATAATGAAGAATATCAACAAAATTAAGAAAAAATCCATTATTGCATTAGCAATGGCATTAACACTTATTTTTTCATCAATTGTTTCAGTTTCCGCAACAGAAACTGCTACTGCGGTAGCATCATCTTCAAGTTCTGAAAGTAAAACAAACGATGAAGATAGAGAAGATAGTGAAGATGACGAAAAGGATAAAGAGTCCGCCACAGAAGAAAGCACCGAGAAAAAGGACTACACCTTTTCAACTACAACAAAAGGAAACTCTGAGCTTGTAGCAAATCAAGAAGTGCTACTTGAAAATGGGTATCATCAGTTTATTGCTGTTGAAACAAGAGATGGTGACATTTTTTACATCATTATTGATAAGACCAAGACAGAAGATAATGTTTATTTTCTAAACGAGGTTGATACATACGATATAAACAAGTTGATGAGTGATGATGAAAGTGGAAGTGGTACTAATAATACTACTGCAAGCACAACTGAAGATAAAGAAACCGAACCAACAGAAACTCCAACAGCTACACAAAAGCCTACTGCTTCAAGTGGCAATTCACAATTCACGCTCATTCTTGTTGTGGGAATATGCTTACTTGGTGGTATAGGATTTGCAATATTCAAATTATCTAAGGGTAAGAAAAAGCCAGTTCAACAAGATGATTTCTTTGATGAAGATGATGACGAGATAAACGAAGATGAGGAAGGTAATATATAATGCGATTGGTTATAGCCGAGAAACCCTCTGTTGCGAAAACAATCGCAACAGTTCTGGGTGTAGCCCATTCAAAAAACGGTTACATAGAAAATGACGATTATATTATTTCTTGGTGCGTTGGTCACTTAGTAGGTCTAGCTATGCCAGAAGCATACGGACAAAAATATGCTGAACAGCCTTGGAAGTTTGAAAACTTACCTATACTCCCTCAAGAATGGTCTTTTGTAGTTAAGAGTGCTACCAAAGACCAATACAATGTCCTAAAAATGTTAATGTCAAAAAATGATGTTACAGAAATAATATGTGCTACCGATGCAGGACGAGAGGGCGAGTGCATATTCCGATATGTTTACAATCTAACTGGCTGTACAAAGCCAGTAAAAAGATTATGGACTTCATCTCTTGAGGAAAGTGCTATTCGCAAAGGCTTTGATGAGCTTAGGGACGGCAAGGAATACGATAATTTGTTCAATGCAGGACTGGCACGAGCTAAGGCTGATTGGCTTGTTGGATTTAATGCCACAAGATTATTTTCAGTTAGATACCGTACTATGTTGTCAATCGGTAGAGTGCAAACCCCTACCCTTGCAATGATTGTTGACCGAAATTACAGGGTAACAAATTTTATAAAAGAAAAATTTTATACAGTAGACCTTAACTGCGGTGAGTTCATCGCTTCATCGGAGCGTATCGACAATGAGGAAACCGCTAACAACTTGCAATCAATAACTAATAATCAATCTGCAACAATAAAATCTGTTAATAAGCAAATCAAGACAGTAAACCCACCTAAGCTATATGATTTAACTACTTTACAGAGAGAAGCTAACAGACAGTTCGGCTACACAGCACAGCAGACATTAGATTATACTCAGGCACTATATGAAAAGAAGCTCTGCACCTATCCTCGTACAGACAGTCAGTACATTACTGACGATATGGAAAACACAGCATTAAGCCTGATTGATTGTATTTATACTGTATTCCCTGATTACAAAGTTGCTGAATTTGAACCTAACATTAAGCGTTCTATAAACAACGAAAAAGTATCAGACCACCACGCTATTTTGCCAACAGCAGAGATATGTAAATCTGATGTTAAAGCTCTCCCAGAGGGTGAATACAACATTCTATCTTTATTATCGTTAAAGCTCTTGTGTGCAGTTGCAACTCCACACAAGTATGAAAGTGTTAATGTTGAATTGATTTCAGAGAAAAGCAATTCACATATTTTTAAGGCAACTGGTAAAAAGATACTTTGTAATGGTTGGAAAGAAATTGAAGCTATTGCAAAAAAGAAGTCTGAACAGCAAGAAAAAACTTTGCCTGATTTATCAGAGGGACAAGTATTTGAAACTGTAAGCTCTAAAGTTGCAGAACATTACACTTCTCCACCAAAACAATTTACAGAAGATACATTGCTATCAGCAATGGAAACAGCAGGAAATAATGACTATGACGAAAACAGTGATGTTGATAAAAAAGGCTTGGGAACTCCTGCAACTCGTGCTGGCATTATAGAAAATCTTGTTGACCGCCAGTATGTAGTTCGTGATAAGAAAAACCTTATTCCTACTGAAAAGGGAATTAAGCTAATTGAATGTGTACCAGAAGAAGTAAAATCACCTAAAATGACAGCAGAATGGGAAACTAAACTGCAAGATATTGAAAAGGGATTAAGCTCTGATACGGACTTTATTGAGAGCATCACTGACTATATCAACAGTCTTATAGGTAAATACGCTGTTGCTGATACATCGCATACTTTTTCAAAAAAGTGGGAATGTATAGGTGTTTGCCCTAAGTGTGGAAAACAGGTGCTTGATTATCCAAAAACATACGCTTGCGAAAGTGGAAAAGATGGTTGTGGATTTACTATTTGGAAAACCATTTCAGGAAAAAGTATTTCTTCTGCTCAAGCTAAAAAGTTGCTTGATAAGAAAAAGACAGATTTAATAAAGGTTTTAAAAGTAAAAATGGCAAATCGTTTGATGCTTATCTAAAACTTAATGCTGAAAACAAGGTTGAATTTGAATTTAAAAGTAAAAAGTAATCTATGGAACGAAGTTTAGAATATCCAAATAACAATCCAGATTATAAAGCACTTTTACCTGAAATAGCCGAACTGTTGAATGTTTCAGTATCCACGCTTGAAAACTACCCCACCGATATGCAAGCAATGGTATGTCAGATATATGTAAATAATTATCATCTTGATAAAGTATCTACTATTCAAGCTATTGGCAATGCTCTTGATTTGAATATTGATACACAAAAACATATAGAAAGCATTAAAACACCTGAATTTGAAAAGGCAGAAAAAGCATCACAGGAAAACAATCGTTCCTGTGATGCTGAACAAGTCAGTATCCTATCTCGAAAACAGATTTTAAGAAATGCCAAAATCATTTCAAGAAAATCATCGAATAGAGCTACCTCTATTGAAGAAGAAACATCAAGAGAAAAACCAACATCATAATGGAGAAAGGAGTTATCAAATATGCCAGTAATGGACGAAAGAAAGAAAAACGAGCTTGACGAAATTCCAGTTGATAAAAAGGAAGAGGCTAACGAAAAAGAAGTTGTCAGAGCTTCTGTATCAGACGAAAAAGAAAATCAATTCCCTGTAAACGATATAAATTCGTCTTTAAAAGAGTCAGAGTCTTTAAGTACACCAATACTTGCAAACATATATGACCAGTCAAATTTTAAAATTGCAAAGTTGGAGGATAAAAACGAAAGGCTTACTGCGAAAAATAAAAATGCTCAAACGAAAATTGATAAAGCTAAAAACTTTGTTGAGCTTTTTAACCAAATAAAAGACCCAACTATTGCAAAGGCTGTCCCAGCTCCTATTTTTAAATTTATGGAAAAAATAGCAGAACAGAAGCAAGAGAAAATAAACAATCTCAGTAGTAAGATTGAAAAAAGAAATGACAAGATAGCGAACAATGATAAAAAAATCGCAAAGCACACAAAAACACTTGAAACTTGTAAAAAGGTAGACACCTTTTTACAGAATATGAAATCTCCAGAGGGCAGAAAAGAAAACTTTATCAATGGTTTGCAAGAGTTTAATAACATTGCTTTGAACAAAGCAACAACAAAGCTTGCTGATGTAGAAGATAAGATAGCCAAGACTTCTACTGCTTACGAAAAAACTCACTCTGCAACAGATAAACTGAAACTCAGAAATAAAATCAACAAGCTAACCGAGCAAAAGGGTGTTTTAGAGAGTAAAATTCAAGGTTTAGGTGGAATTACTAACAGAATAAATGCTGTGCAGAACGCTTCGCAGGATAAGGCTGACGAGGTTATTTCAAAAAGCTGTGAGGGTATAGTTAATGCTGTTGCTGAAAATCCTGAGGGATTTGCTAAAAATCAGGCTGAAACAGTAGTCGAAGTCTGTAATACGGTTATTGATAAAGAACTGCCAAACGCTGAATTAGGACTTGGACAAGATAAGCCAGACAATTACTTAAAGAATGCTGAAATGATGATTGAAGATGATTATAACAGCATTGATGGTGTTATAAACAATGGCTCTAAAGAACAGGAACAAGAAAAGCTCACTGAAAAAGGTTCTGAAAAAGAAGAAAAAAGAGGTGCTTTTCCAGTTTCACGAAATAAAATCAAACAGAATGCTGAAAAAATTGCTAAATCTGAACACAAGGCAACAGATGATAAGCAAAAGTCCAAAGGTCAAGAATTATAAGTGTTATAAAAAGACTTTTGCCCCTCTGGGGCAGAAGTCTTTTTTTAGGTTTAAAGAGGTGAAATAATGGGAATAAAGTTATATGGCAATACTATATGGAACTCTGTGACAGCAAACAGTGATAAAAGCATTATTGTTGTCGAAGAAAACAAACTTAATAATATGATTAACGCTCTTGAGAGTGTAGGAATGAATTATTGTGCATATACCAATGATGGAAGTGCGAGAATTGCAATTAATGATAATGATGTGGATAAATTCAGAAGATTGTCTATGGAATACGGCAGAATTACGAAATCTAAAGTTTCAAACTCTGAAATTAGCAATATTATAGGCAATACAACCTACAAGAGTATTAAAAATAAAGATTATCATAAATATGATACAGACCTAGCTTTAAAAATTGCTCAAGAACTTGAGAAACAAAATATTAATTTTTCAGGAAGAATTTACGGTAAATCAACAACCATTACCATTGATAAGAACAACGCTGATATTGTTGAAGAAATTGAAGATAAAATTAAATCACAAAGAAGCATTTTTGAACGCAAAGGAGATATTTATATTGACAACAATATTAATATCGGTGAAGTTAGCAATACAGGGTACATTAATTTACAAATGTCGGTTGCTGACTATGAGAACATAAAGGACTTCTTACAAGAGAAAGCATCATATTCTGCTGTGGTTGCTGAAAATATATGTACTCTTTATTGTGCAAAGGAAGACACTGAAATTTTAAAAGAACTTATTGAAGAAGCTCAAAGCAGTGTACCAACAAAAGAGGTAGCCAACTTATTTGTTCAATTTAATTACACATCAAGAAATCAATTAGATGCTTTACAACCAGTAATTCAACTTTATATGGAAAGATACGAAGATGAAAACTTTACCGACCGTTTGAAAGATACTTTTGAACATACTTCAAATTATTCACCAGAGCAATTGTCTGTTCTGGGTAAAATGTTTATAGATACATTCAAAGATTTACATAATTTAGAATGTATATTCGCTAATACTTCTGCAATAGATGAATACAAAACTAATATAAAAAATGAAAACACTCTAAACGCAATCGTGTCTGAACGAGGATATAATCAAGAACAGGCAGAGTGTATTAGAGGAATGTTAGATAACGATTTTAGCAGAACTTTAATTGATTTATTAGATTATACTTTTACTCCTGATGATATGGAACGCTTTGTTGAAGCATCAAAAGATTATAGAAGCATACTTGAAGTTATTGCTGATGTAAAAAATATTAGTGTAGATGAGATTGATATGCTTTTGAGAAATGAAGCGTATTTCCCTGTGATACCAGATAAAAATAATTCTGTGACTCAAATAGAACCAATTGAACCAGAAGCAAAGCCTATCGAAGCAGAAATAATAGAACCAGAAGTACCAATCGAAGCAGATAATAATTCTTTAGTAGATAACCAAAAAGACGATTATTTCCGTATTTATCAGTTAAAAGATGGTTCGGATTATCACGGAATACGCTTTCAGAGCAATGAAGATAATAAAAAACAAGGTGCTAAATTAAATCACGAAGATTACAATTTAGTGTATGAAGGTAAATGGAGTGATTTAAAAGGTATATCTGCCGAAGAAAAATTAAATTCATTGTGGATAGCATTTAATGAAGATTTACCTGATTATTTCAAGGGACACGCTTTGGCAATGAGTGATGTTATTATTGTCGGAAATGAAGATATACAGTCTGCATATTATGTTGACCGCTTTGGATTTACAGATTTTCCTGAGTTCTTCAAAGAAAAAGAATTAGAAAACCAAGTTAGTCTTTCAGAATATTTAAGCGAAAATAATAATCTTGGGAAAACACTCAGACAACAATTTGCGAGTGATGAAATCACTGATATTGCTTATGCGTTTGGTATTGTTGATAATTCTTGGCTTAAAGAAGCTCATCCAAGAGATACACACGAAAATGTTGCTAAGCGTGAAATTGGTTATCTAAACCGCTTTATTTCATTAGAGGGGGTTGAGCGTGATATTCATTTAAGCTCCAATGATACAGGAGTTATATTCTCATTAGAAGATATGGAGTATTCTTGTTCTTGGCAAGAAGTCGGAGAGAGTCTTTATTCAGCAGTGTTAGATTACACTTTAGAAAATATGTATCAAGAAATTGTTGCAGAAGCTCATAATGATAAAGCATCAATTAAAAGAGTTGAAAATAAAGACAATAGCTTAGAAAACATTCCTATGAAGATACACGATGCACGAAAAAATGAATTTTTCAACGAGTATATAACTTTTAATGAACAAGAAAACAGATATGAGCTTATGGCTGATATGAAAAATGGAAGTAAACTAAATGAAGTTATGCTTAACTCTTTTGATACTGCTAATAAATTAGTAGATTACTTGAAGAAAAACCACTATGTGTTAGACGGATATAGTATTAATAAGCAAGTAGTGTTAGGAATGAAGTCTGAAAATCCAATCACAACAGATTTGAACATTGAAGAAGAAACAATCCGTCCAACCATTACTTGTGAATGGAGTGAACACACAGCCTTTGAAAGTGGAAAAACATATTCAATATTTGAATTTGACGAGCTTATGGAAAAGGCGGATAGAGAATGGAGAGAAAACCGTCAAAAGGAAATAGATAAATACGGTAGTGTTTCTAAAGCTCTTGAGGCTGATGATGTGTATCATCAGGGTTATGCTAAAACTAAATTTACACTTAATATGCCTGACGGTTCAAGTTATACTGAAAGGCAAGATATAGGTGACGGTGATGGTGGTGTTATTGATTTTCTAAAACAATATGCAACATATAAAGATATTGTTCCTATCTTGCTTGATGATATAAAACTTGATAAACCTGATATTGAGGAAACACCACAAGCAAAACAGATAGACAATCCTTTAGTTTCAGAAAAAACAACATCAAAATCGGTTGATGAGCTTCAAGTTGGTGATAGTATTCGTTTAGAGGGTGAAGAGTGGACTATACATAAGATTAATGGTGACTTTTCCGCAGAACTGAGAAACAAGGACGAAACTTCCCCTCGTTCTGTTCAAGCGTTTTTTGGGCATTGGAAAGAACGCATTGAGGAGATGGGATTTGAATATATCGAACCTACACAACAAAAGATTGAAGAAAAAACACCTGATGTTGAACCTACAATAAGTTTGTTGGATAACATCAATACAGATAATACTGCCAACACACAAAAGGACGGAATATACCACGGACTTAATATAGTTACCCAAGATATGATTTTAGGTGACAGAACAAATTTGAAAAATCCTGTTCCTAAAAATAAAAGAACTGCTGAAAAAACATCTGATATTGAGCCTGTAATAAGTTTGTTTGATAATAATATCAATACAAATAATGCTGTCAGCACACAAAAGGACGAGCCAAAGAACAGCGAAAAAAGCGTATCAAATGAGCCAATTCCTGAGCATAAACCAAGCGTTAACAATATTTCAACAGCAACTATTAAGCAACCAGAAGAAGCTCCAGACAATAAAAACTTTCGTATTGAAGATAACAACTCTGTTTCTGGTGCTAAAACTAAGTACCGCAACAATGTAAATGCAATTAGAATACTCAGAACGCTTGAAAGTGAAAACAGAAATGCTACACCAGAAGAAAAAAAGGCATTGTCGCTATATAGTGGTTGGGGCGGTCTTAGATATGCTTTTGAGGGCAAGGACGAAAAATGGCAGAATGAATTTAAGGAACTTAAAGAACTACTGACAGATGATGAATACACATCTGCAAGTGCATCTACTCTGGACTCTTTCTATACAAGTAATGAAATTATCGACAGCATTTACAAAGTGTTAGATAATCTTGGATTTAATGGTGGAGATGTTCTTGAGCCTGCAATGGGTGTAGGTAATTTCTTTGGACGATTGCCAGAAAAACTACAAGACAGCACAAACCTTTATGGAGTTGAAAAAGACAGCTTATCGGGTAGAATTGCTACAAAGCTCTATCCAGAAGCCAATATTAAGGTTGACGGATTTGAAAAGACTAATTTTCAAGATGGTAGTTTCGATGTAGCTATCGGTAATATTCCGTTTGGTGATTTTAGTGTCAATGACAGTAGATATAATGCACAGAACTTAAAGATACACGATTATTTCTTTACCAAAGCTTTAGATAAAGTGCGTGATGGTGGTGTGGTTGCTTTTGTCACCTCAAAAGGAACATTAGATAAAAAAGACAGTTCCTTTAGAAAATCACTCTCCGAAAAGGCTGATTTACTTGGTGCTATCCGACTTCCAAACAATGCTTTTAAGACGGCAGGAACAGAAGTCACCTCTGATATTATATTTTTACAAAAACGCTCCACACCGCCTGAAAAAACACCTGATTGGGTAAATGTTGGAGTCTTAACCGAGGGTACATCTGAGTTCACAATTAATAACTATTTTGTAAAAAATCGTGAAATGATTTTAGGTGAAATCGTTGAAGGTAATAAAATGTACGGACGAAATGATGATACAATGTGTGTTCCTTACGAAAATAAAAACCTCTCCGATTTACTAGATAATGCAGTAAGTCATATTTTTGGTGTTATACCTGAAATAAAGAGCAAACCAGAGCCATTAAAGAAGATTGATAAAGAAGTACATGTACCTGAAAATCTTCGTGCAGAGAGCTTCTTTATGCAAGATAAAGACCTCTATTTTTACGGAAGTAATGAAGATAAAAATTTAGAAACAGTTAGTGCAAAAGAGCTTTGGGGTAAAAGATATACAAAGAATAATATCGAAAGAGCCAAAGCCTATATTGAGTTGCGTAGTGTGGTTAGAGAACTTCTTGAAGCTCAGCAAACTTATGTGAGCGATGAGAAGATTACGGAGCTTCAAGGCAAATTAACTGCTACCTATGACCATTTTAATAAAACCTATGGTTTAATTCACAACCAAACAAATCGTTCCCTATTTGTTAATGATACTTCTTATCCTTTGCTTTCTTCTTTGGAAGAAAAGGTTGATAAAGATAAACTTATTAAGAAATCAGACTTGTTCACCAAAAGAACGATAAAACCTGTAGAAGTAATTGAACACGCAGACAATGCAAAAGAAGCTCTTACTGTTTCGGTATTCCAAAAAGGTAATGTTGATTTGCAGTATATGTCTAAGTTATCAGATATTCCTGAAGATGTGCTTGTTGAGCAATTACAAGGTGAAATATACCCTGTTCCAGAGCTTTCTACAGATGATAATATTGTTTATCAGACTGCATCGGAATATCTCTCAGGAGATATTTACAAGAAGCTAGAGCTTGCTGAAGCAAGTGCTATGAATAATCCTATGTATCAAGCTAACTGTATTGCATTGGAAAAAGCAAAGCCAGAACCTCTTAAAGCAGGTGACATTGACATAAATCTGGGTGCTACTTGGTTAGATATAAAGTATTATCAGCAGTTTATGTATGAAGTTTTTCAAACACCTAATGAACATCGTATTGATAAACCTTCAAGGTTTCCTTGGCAGAACAAAGGTAGAAAAAATATTGAGATAGAATACTCTGAACACACAGGAAGATGGAATATAACGAATAAGAGTGCAGATAGGTCGGTAACTGCTACAAAGACCTATGGTATTCCATCAAAAAATGCTTACCAGATATTTGAAAATATCCTTAATCTAAATGACCCTAAAGCGTACAAAGATAAGGTTGACGAGTTCGGAAACACCGTATTTGATGACCGTGGAAATACTGTTCGTGTTTTGGATATAGAAACAACGAAAATTCTGCAACAAAAGTCAAGTTTAATAAGACGAGAGTTTAAAGAATGGATATTCCGTGACCCTCAGAGAAGAAATGATATTGTAGAAAAATACAATAAAGAATTTAACTGCATTAAACCACGAGAGTATGACGGTTCAGGAATGACATTCCCTGAAATGAACGCAAATATTAAGTTGCACGACCATCAGAAAAATGCTATTGCTCACGCAATATTCGGTGGAAATACTTTATTTGCACATAGTGTGGGAGCTGGCAAAACTTTTGAAATGATTGCAACTGCTATGGAAAGTAAAAGGCTCGGTTTCTGTAATAAATCAATGTTTGTAGTTCCAAATCATCTTACCGAACAGGTAGGCTCAGACTTCTTGAAGCTTTATCCAAAAGCTAATATATTAGTAGCTACCAAAAAAGATTTTACAAAAAGCAATCGTCAAAAGTTTATGAGCAAAATAGCTACAGGCAGTTATGATGCTGTTATCATCGGTCATTCTCAAATTACAAAGTTACCTATCTCCCCTCAAAGGCAAAAGGAAATATACAAGGAACAAATAAGAGATATTATTAATGGTATCAGTGAGCTAAAAGAACAAAATGGCAGTTCATTCTTAGTTAAGGCTATGGAACGCACCAAAAAGAGTCTTGAGGATAAGCTAAATAAACTTGAAGCCAAAAATAAAGATAACACAGTATATTTTGAAGAACTTGGAATAGATAAGCTATTTGTTGACGAAGCTCACGAGTTTAAAAATTTGATGTCTGTAACAAAACTACAGAATGTGTCTGGTATATCTTCACGAGCTTCACAGCGAGCTACAGAGTTATTTATGAAGTGTAGATACCTTGACGAGAAAACAGGCGGAAAGGGTGTTGTGTTCGCAACTGGAACACCAATTTCAAATAGTGTCACCGAACTGCATACAATGATGAGGTACTTGCAATATGATTTTCTTGCAAGCCACAACAATATGCAGAATTTTGATAACTGGGTGTCAACATTTGGTAAGCAGAAAACGGAGTATGAATTAGCTCCGACTGGCAATAAATTTAAAGAGCGTACACGCATTGCCGAATATGCAAATATGCCAGAACTGATTTCTATGTTCAAGCAAGTTGCAGATATTAAAACAAGTGATACGCTTAAACTGAATGTACCTGAATGTGAGTTGCACATAATAAATGTCGAACCAACTGAATTACAACAAGATTTAGTTGAAGAATTATCTATGAGAGCTGATGATGTTAATACTGGTGCAGTTGACCCAAGTGTTGATAATATGCTTAAAATTACTGGTGATGGTAGAAAAGTAGGACTTGACCCAAGATTAATTGACCCTGACCTCGAGGATAATCCGAACACAAAGTTAAATAAATGTGTATCAAATGTTCTTCATTATTACAAGGAAACTGCTGATGAGAAGCTTACTCAGATTATCTTCTGTGATTTGGGTGTGCCTAAGTCCAGAAGCATAAAAGAAACTACCGAGCAAGATGTTGAAGAAAAGAGTATGGCTGAAATTGATGCAATCGAGGACTCTGGTGCTTTCTGTGTATATGATGATATTAAAGAAAAACTCATAGCTCAAGGAGTATCACCAAAAGAAATTGCCTTTATTCACGATGCCAATAATGAACAGCAAAAAGCAGAGTTATTTGCAAAGGTGCGTTCTGGCGAAGTCAGGGTGCTTATTGGTTCAACTGGTAAAATGGGAACGGGTACTAATGTTCAAGATAGAATTATTGCACTACACGATTTAGATGTACCGTGGAGACCTTCTGATTTGGAGCAACGCCGTGGAAGAATGGTGCGACAAGGCAATATTAATAAGAATGTTCATTTATTCCGATATGTTACAAAGGGTACATTTGATGCGTATAGCTATCAGATACTTGAAAAGAAACAGAAATTCATAAGCCAGATTATGACTTCAAAAGCACCAGCAAGAAAATGTAGTGATGTTGACCAAGAAGCACTTACATATTCAGAGATTAAAGCTCTCTGTACTGGCGATGAACGCATCAAAGAGAAGCTCACTCTTGAGAACAGAGTAGCTGAGCTTTCCTTATACCGAACAGAATATTTTAACACAAAGTATGAGCTTGAGGACAAAGTGACTGCTTACCCTGATAAGCGTGAACAGCTCTGTAATCGTATCACTAATATTAAAGCAGATATAGAAAAATCAAAGCAAATACTTTTAGATGATGAAAATATGCCTATATTCAAAGCAACAATAGGTGGTACTGAATACACAGACCGAAAAGAGGCTACACAAGCATTGTTCTCGGCAGTAAACTCTGCAAAAAATCCAAATAATAAAGGTAAAACTTTATCCATTGGTGATGTGTACGGATTTCCAATCGAATTGAAGAACGAGGGGTATTTCTTAGATGATATAAAAGCTACAATAGTGGGAGCAGAACGCTATACAGTAACTTTTACCGACTCGGCTTCAAGTAATTTAAAAAAACTTGAAAAAGCTATATCGCAATTTGAAAATCATCTTTTCAGACAAACATCAGAACTAAATAAACTTGATATAGATTATGAGTCTGCTAAAGAAATGCTTGCAAAGCCTTTTGAATTTGAAGATGAACTTAATACAAAAAGCAAAAGACTAACACTAATAACAGATGAACTTAATACGGAAGCTATGTCAAAATTAAATAGCGAAGAACCTAAAAAAAGGACTCATTTATTCGGAAAGAAAACAATCCTTTCAGAGCGAAAAAATGACCCACCAGAAAAAGAGAATAAATCAAAAAGTAAAGATGATAAGTCAATATGATTTAAAATCATAATAAAACACTTGTATTTGCCCTGTGTAGCATTTTTATTGATGAGTTAAGAAACTTATAATTTTTAACTAAAAACGCTATACAAGCCTTATATTGCTTTTTTGCACCTGTGCTGTAATAGCTTCTGGCTGTCCTCGGCCAGAAGTTATTACAGCAACCTTATATTGCGATGATACATTATAATTCTTGACTTAATTCAGTCGTTTATGTATAATATAATTGAAGATAGGCTTATAGCTTATCATATGAGAGTTTACAAACTCTTGTAAAAGTGGTGAGTCCTACCATATAAGTGGAAGTTGTACAAGAGGTGAGTCCTACCGTATAAGTGGAAGTCGTACAAGAGGTGAGTCCTACCGTATAAGTGGAAGTCGTAAAAGCGGTGAGTCCTACCGATAAGTGGAAATAATAAGAGCGGTGAGTCCTACCGTAAGTGGAAACGATAAAAGCGGTGAGTCCTACCGTAAGTGGAAACTATTAAAGACTGTGGCAATCACAGTCTTTTTATTTTTATATTGACATAATTAATTTGTTTTTGTATAATATAGTTGAAGATAAGTATAGACTTATCATATGGAAATCATTGGGTTTCTGTAAAGAGCGGTAGTCCCTACCATTAAGTGGGAGTTGTAAGAGCGGTAGTCCCTACCATTAAGTGGGAGTTGTAAGAGCGGTGGACCCTACCATTAAGTGGGAGTTGTTTCTTTGGGACTGTGTAAACACAGTCCCAATTTCATTATATTTGAGGTAATGTTTATGAAAAAAAGACTTCATTTTTACACTATTGATATAAAATATATTCGTAACTTAGCACAAAAAGATGATAATGTTCGTTCAGTATCTCCTCAAGTACAAAAAAACAATAGACCGTTAGTAGGTTTGTTAGTAATGGTAAATGGAAGAAATTATTGTGCTCCATTAAGCTCTCCGAAGCCTAAACACGAGAATATGAAAAACAGTGTTGATTTTTTGAAAATCAAAGATGGTAATGAAGCAAACGCAAAAGTAATAGGTGTAATTAATTTAAACAATATGATACCAGTTGACCAAAGCGTTATTACTCCTTTAAGCCTACATATTAAACAATCAGACACCCCTGAAGATAGATACTATAAAGGATTGCTTAATGACCAGTTAGATTGGTGTAATGACAATATGGACTTAATTGTAAAGAAAGCACAAAAGCTATATGATACAGTAACCAATCCAAAAGACAACACTTCAAAACTTTTATTGAAGCGTTGTTGTGATTTTGTGAAATTGGAAAAAGTTCTTGACAAATACATATCAAAAAGTCAAAGTACCGAAAGACAAGCTCCACTCTCCAGAGGTAAAATAAAAGCCAATGCACAAAAGATAAGCCAAAAATCCAAATCAAGTCCCTCTAAGAAAAAAGAACACGATTTGTAAAAATCTGCTATACTTACCATAGTGTGAGTATAGCAATTTTTTATCTTATTATGAGTACAATATTATGATAAATCATTGCTATGTCATTGGTTTTGTTATATAATGTTTAGTGAAATAAATTTATATAGAAATGAGGTTTAAATTATGAAAACGAAAAAAATAATATGTGTAATTCTTTCTGTGTTATGCTTGCTGTTAACTCAAATGCTTACAGTGTCTGCAAACACCTATTCGGAATATGACGGAAAACGAATTATTAACATCACTGAAGAAGAACTCTTTAATGCACTTTGGGAATACGAACTTTATGTATCTGTTCCAGATGAAGAGTTAGAAACAGGAGATACAGTAGTTGCCTCAATAACATATTATGAATTAAATGAATTTTTAAGTGATTATGAGCCAATTAATCGTGATGTTACTGTAAGTGATGTTTCAAATGACTTTTCAGAATGGCTTGAAGATAAATATTCTAAAGCAGGAACAACCATTGAAAAGGACGAAAACAATAACTATTACGAATACAATGTAGATAACCCAGATGAGAAATTTTATTATAGTTACGATGAAGCAACCGACCAATATGTTTGCAAAGATAATAGTGGAAAAATTATGAAAACTTATGCCAAGTATCATTACGAAGGCGAAGATTTAACCTACTCTGAAGCCGACAGTAGTAGCTCATCGGCGGAACAGTCTAATGTCGGTGATTATAACGAAAGTTACAGTTCAGCTTCTTCTGGTTCTTCTTCGAGTTCGGTTTCTTACGCTGAAGCTGAGGTTGCAACAGCAATAGTAGAAGCCACAACAGAACAGCCTACTGAGGTTCAGTCTGATGACAGTGGAATGAGCAATACACAAATTGTTATATTAGTGGTGTTGGGTGTGCTTGTGGCTATCGGTGCAGTAGTTGCAATAGTTATGGTAATAAAAAAGAGAGATAAGGTAAAATAACTGTGATAACACTTTTTAATATTTTATTGACGATACTAATTATACCATTAAAATTTGCAGTTGGTATATTCGGAATTTTATTATTTTTAGCTATGTTTATTGTCACACTTCCTCTACGCTTAATTAATAGCCTCCTTGAAATTCTGCATACTTTCGTAACCCCTATACTGGTTATTTCTGCTATTGGAGTTGATATTTTTGTAATTAATCGAGTTATATCAGGGGTAACACCGTTGTCTGAGGGGATATTCTTAGTTGTGGGCATAACATTGACATCAGCGATACTTTGGGTGCTTTTTACTATATCAGACACAATTTTAGAAGTGATAGACTCTATACCATCAGCCTTAATAAATTTAGCGAGCGTTAATTGGTTTTAATTCTGGTAACACAAAGCTCCTGCGTACATACTTATGTGTGTACGCAGGAGCTTTTATATTGTTTTGCTGTATCTATATAAAGTTTAAAAAATTCTTTAATCAGCAGAAGCTCAGAGTCTGTTATGTATTCTACATTAGAGTGCATATCATCTATAACATCCCAAATTTCGTGATACGCTTCACTAAAAAGGTGCAGTTCTAACGCTTTATGAGCCATACTCAAATGGCGAGTTTGCCATTTGGAAATTACAGATAAATGTTTAAAATCAATAGTATCGTTATTTAGGTCTAATGTTGCATTACATTTAATTATCGTATGATATGCAGTGTCAAAATCAAAGTCCTCATTACTAACCCATTCTTTACCACCTTTGGCATTTAATATATTTAATACTTCTGTTCGTTTGTATTTGGAGAAAGGCTTTATAAGACGGATGCTTCGACCTGATGCACACCCACCAACCCAAGTGTTTAGATTAATACTTTTTTCAGAAGTTATCTTATTCCTTAATTTATGGGGGAAAGTGAAAATTCGAGGTAATGTAAATTTGAGTTTGCTTTTCATTCGCTGTTACCTCTATGCAAATACTCTTGGTACTATTTCATAAGCAATATTTTGTAACGAGTATCGGCTCACATCATCAAAACTTCTGTCGGTTAAGTATTTGTTGTACATATCATTAAATTTATCTGCATAAGGCTCATAATCAGTATAATCCACATAACCAGAACCTACACTGCTTTCTTTCATAATGGTACATTCATACTTCCAGTATTCTTCCCATCTTACTGTATCGACAACCGTATCAATTCTTTTTGGGTGTATGCCATATACACTTTGCCCTTTTTTATAAATCTCAAAGACAATTTCTCCAGATGTCAATTTAGCAGGTTTTACATAATATGAGCAGTTAGCATTTTCAGCAGATTTATAACTGTTGAAAATTTGTGGAACAAAAAATTCAATGCTAACTTCTCTATCTAACTGGTCAAGGATACAAATCAACTTTAATTTAAATTTTATATTAACTAAAGCTTTTTTCTTTACTTTCTTAGCTTGTCTTCTATTCATAAAATAAATCTCCTTTTTTATAATGTGTTTCTCAAATCAATGTTCTCGGTAAAGAATGTTTCAACAGGAATTTTAAGGCTGTATTTTACCGAGTTGAACTTTTCTTGTGGAATATAAAGGGTATTGGAACTCAAGTCATACCACAGCTCATCAATATCCTTTTTCTCTTGCAGATTGATTTTTATATAGTAACACTTTTGTTCATTGCTGTCGTATGTAAATCTAAGATTATATTGTAGCAAAATAGAATTATAAATTATTTCGGCTGATGTTATATTTTTATTATCAAGAATTGCTTGTATAAACTCAAATTCAAAATCTTCTTTAGGTTGTTTTAAAAAACTAATATTATCAAATATTGCGTTTTTTAATAATGTTCCTGCGGATATTCCTACTAATAATATTCCTAAGCTAGACATCACACTGTTTTTTATACGGAAGTAATATAAAAATTGGCATACTACCGACAAGATTAAAATCATCTCTGCAGATATTAATAACCAATTTATTCTTTTTTGTCTTTTGAACATCTGTAATTTTTCTTGATAAGAAGCTATTTGATTTATATTAAACTCTTGTGCATTGAACCCTAATAGCTTTACAATCATTACTTCATCTCCTAATCATTGGCTTTATACTGATTATCCTTTCTGGCACTACAATTTACTTTCTAATTTAATTTTCATCAATTCCTTTAATATTCTTTCTTCACTATCGAAATCAATATTATCACAATGAAAACTTGCGTTCTGTTCTAGCTTACAAAGAGCTTCATAGATAGTATCAGCTCGTGCATAAAGAAAACCCTTATACTTTTCTGAAAAATCTTCTAGTATATCGAAAGCGTTTATAGCATCTACATCAGTAGGGCTAGCTACTATATCTATTAACTCTGCTATTATGTTTCCGTAAAACCTTTTGGGTGCATCTAATCCTACTAAGTATCCATTTCCATATCTGCTTGCTTCTATTGATATTTTATAGTTGCTGTCTATTAACTTTTCAATATTATTGAAATTCATTGCCATCACTCCTATATCTCAATTTTTCTTTGTCTTATTATCAATATTTACATATAGGTGCAAATGCATATATCAAACTATAATCGGATACTTTTCCTATGATTATTTCATCAGTAAAGTAATCTAAGCAATCATCTTTTATTTTATTAAAATCAAAAGACTCATTTTGACTATTTGTTGTTCCATTACCAACAACCAGTACAGTTTCTTCTTGATATTTGCCACGAGAAACTCTACAACGAAATCGGTAGAAAGTACAATTATATGTATCATCTTTTTTATATCTGATATTGGTATCGTAATAAGTTTTATCACCTTTCTCATAATTATCCCCCTCGTTTATGTAAAACGAGTAATTCATTACGGACTTGTTTGTGTTAATGTTAATCTCCTCTGCTGATTTACTGCAAATAGCCTGAGTTTCAATCTTTTCGCATACAATATCATTTTTTGCTTGCTCATAATATTTATCGTAGTTAGATTTATTATAGGTATTGATTAGCATCGGTGTTACTAACGAAGCGATTAATCCAATAATTCCTAATATTATAAGCATATTTCTTGCAACAAAATTTTTCACTTCAAATCAATCCCCTTATTCATCTGTTCATAGCAATATAGAGTTGCTAGACAATCTGCAAGAGCATCGTGTGCGTTGCCTTGCCACTTATAGTTGTAATATTCTGCACAAGTGCTTAAACTTTTTAATTTATAACCACCATAGGACTCTGAATATTCTCCATAGATTTCTGCAAAAATCGGCATTAAATCAATTATCTCAGCAGTGTCTTTAATCTTACAACCTATATTAGATAAAAATTCTAAGTCAAATTCCTGATGATTATAACCGATAATAACATCTGCTTGACTTAATATATGATTAATCTCGACACATTCGGTCAGAACAGTAGGACTATCTTTAACCATATCTGGAGATATGCCATTGATTTTCTCAGCTTCTCGCCATACTGTATGATATAACGGTCTTAGATAAGAGTTATAAAGGACTTCCTTGCTATCAGAAATAATTGATACTTGCAACAATTCATCAGTTGTGCAATTTAAACCAGTTGTTTCAGTATCTAGGACAATAACCTTTGCTGTTTTGGAATTTCTTGGCTTAACTTGTTCAATTATTGCTTTGCAAATATTTCTTCGTTTCTTCTCTATATTTATTTGCTCTCGTGCTTTTTTTGCTAAAGTCTTACGCTTTTCCTTTTCAGGTGCAAAAAACGCTCTAAGCTCATCTTCTGAGCCTTTGCGAACCTCTTTATCAAAATAATATAAACATTTAATCCTACAATGAGCATTAGTCCAAAGATATGCCCCTCGTGCGTGTTCTGGTGTTGGTCTATCAACCACATACCCTTGCTTTGCCCACTGTCTTTCAGTTTGCAATTTGTCTTTAGGTACATATATATTTGTGCGAACATTTGATTTAATGTTATCCCAACATTCGCAATATACCTCATCTTTTATTATTTGTTCGTTTGGCATTTTGGAGTACCTCCCAAATTAAACATACAGCATTTGAGGAAATATAACTTCTTCAGCTCTTGCTCTAAGGTTGTTTAACAATCCGTAATAGGTGTCTGTATCATCATTTCTTAAAGCTAATTGAAGCTCCTTGTCGTTCTGTTCCCATAGCTTGACTTGCTCATTTACAGCCTTATTAACACGAGCTACCGTGCGTAAAATATGAAGATATAATTTTCCCTCATTCAGTAGCTTCTGGAGCCTTTCATTTCGGTGGTAGTATAAAAAGTTGGTGTACATACCCTCAAGACCATCAATATTGCGTATGCCGTATTCTTTAATCCTTTCATCATATTGATAGTAACAAAATACTTTCACAGCAGGTTCGTTTTTAATCTCTCTAAGTGCATACTTAGGTATGTCTGTACCATTTTCAAAAATAACCATCTCGCTTGTGAGATGGTTATTTTTCTTGTTGAAACTTTTAATAAAGTAGTTAATAGTCATATAAATTCTCCTTAATCATTATCGTTAAAATATGCCTGTAAAGCCTGTTCTACTATCTCCTGAGCTTCGTCAGGAGTTTTTTCTGCAAAGTATTTAGTGTAAAGCTCTGGCTTTAAGCTAACTTTCTTGACTACTGGCTTTTTCTCTTTTTTCAATATGCGTTCAATGATTGTACGATTGAGTTTATCTTTCAATCGTAGGCAGTCAGCTTCCATTACACGCAAGTCCCTTGCTTGACCCTCTGAAATTTTATATACCATTTCAGCATCATCAGTTGAATTAAATTCATAGAGAAGCTCCTGAGCTTCTTCGCTTAAATAAGATAACTCTACTCCTGCTCTGATAGATATATACTTCTTATCAGCCCAAGCAAGCAGACCATCAAACAATTTGCTTATACGAACCAGTCTGGCAACCGTGTTTCTGCTAAGTCCGTATTCTTCTCCAACTTTCTCTCTGGAATTTCCTGACTCCTGTTCAGAGGTAGGAGCTTCACCATTAAGCACTCTTATTTCGTTTAAAATATCGTTTCTTTTGCCCTGTGAGAACATTTCTGAATATCGTCTTGAAATTACCCTTGCTTGTTCAGAAATCTTCAAATCTCCAAAGCCACGCTGTAATAGGTTACTTTCATCAACATAGGTCTGAGCTTCTTCATCGGTAAGGTTCTCCTTGATAATACTCGGTACATATTCAAGTCCAGCCAGTCTGGAACAGTTCCAACGGTTATGACCTATCAGTATTTCATATTTACCTACTTCATCTTTGTGTGGTCGGCATACGATAGGAGTCATTACTCCGTTCTGCTGAATACTCTGCACCATATCGTCCCTGCGTTCACCCTCATAGAGGGTGAACTGGTGGTTATGAAAAGGTATGAGCATATCTATCGGTATTTGCTTAATTTGGTTTTCCTGAGAAATCATTGCACCAAAGTTAAATGTTGTCATTTAACACACCTCATTTCAGGTTTTATTCGTTTGATATAAGCTCATCTGCTAGAGCTTTATATTCATCTCCAAGCTTGCTTTTACTGAACAGGCATAGACTTTTCTTTTGTCTTGATGAAGTAGTCGCTTGTGTTGCTCTATGTATAACGGTACTGAATAGCTTGTCACCATAGCCAGTAGTAAGCTTTTCAATTACTTTCTTGCTCTCGTTTGTATTGTCCACCATAGTAGCAAGTATGCCAGTTATATCAAGCTCTGGATTGATTGTGTTCTTTATTTCTTCAATAATGTCTGTAAGGGTTTTTAGCTTATCATACGCAAACTCCTGTGTCTGAACAGGAATAATAACACCATTGCTTGCTGTTAAAGCGTTCATCAGAAGCACTCCCAATGATGGGTTACAATCAATCAATACATAGTCATATCCTTTAATAACCTCATTGTTAAGCATACGCTTTAGCAATGTTTCTCTTGAAAGAACTCCTGCCAAATAAAGGTCAGCGTTTGCCAAATTTAAGTCACAAGGTATGTAGTCAATGTGATTAACCTCGCTGTGTCTGATACAGTCCTTTATATCAGTTTTCTTGTTGGTTACTTGCCCCATAATCACATCACTGATAGTTGGCTTATCATCTATTGCCTTAATTCCCTCGTCAGAGTCCACATAGAAGCCTACATATTTGCTTAAATCTGACTGTGGGTCAAGGTCAATTAATAAAACCTTTTTGTCTACAAGAGTAAGGGCTACTCCGAGGTTCATTGTGGTGGTAGTCTTACCAACTCCGCCTTTTTGGTTAGATACAGATATAATCATAAATTGTTACCTACTTTCTTTAAATTAGAATGGAGCATCAGGAAGATTTGACATTGCTTCGTTTATCATTTCCCATTCTTCTTGGGTTCGTGAGCTTGAGTCCAGTTCAGGCTCTTTCTCGTATGTTCTGTTGCTTTCTGCAAAATACACTTCATTGGCAATTACCTCTGTAATTTTGCAAACAGAAGTATCCTTTACATAGTGGCGGTTTTCTCACCCTTACGCATATATTTCGCAAGAGCTTCTGCCTTTTTACCCCAAACAACGATTGGGAAATAGTCTGCTTCTTCATTTCTCGCATCATTAACTGCAAGAATTATATTGCAAACTGGTGTGTCATTTTTAGTTTTTCTTAACTCTGGGTCAGCAGTAAGTCTGCCCATTAAATTTACTTGGTTCATTGTTTATCTCTCCTTGTTATAATTGCTTACTCTCTAGCGATTATGAATATGTATTAAAACTCAATCCTTAAATCCTGATGCTTCAATTACATCATCAGTTATATCTTCGCTAGTTACTGTTCTTTCTCTGGCTATCTGCTTTAATTTAAAAAACGGACAATCCTCAAGATTTTTATATTTATCTGCTTCTGCACAATACCAACAACTTTGTTTGTTACATCTGTTGTTTGTGTAATTAGCAATATAACTCTTAGCATCAAATGAATTGTTCTCCATAGTTTCACCTCCTACACTTATGCCCCAGTGGGGCATAAGTTATTTGATTTTTATATTAAGCGTACTGCTCGTTTATAAGTTCCCAACAAGCTAACACCATAGCTCTGTTAAAAAAGCTTTCCTCGTTAGCTCTTTTAACATATTCTTCCAACTGCATATAGTAGCTCTGACCTAGTTGGTTTTTTGAAAAATTAATACTCTCCTTACAAGCATCAATGCCATACATTCCGTCACTATGTCTGTTAGCCTGTTCCTTTTCTAAAATCTGTTCAAGTGTCATTATAATTCTTCCTTTCCAGTCTGTATTAGTTTAGTTATCATAATCTGAGCAATGACCTTGTGTGCATATCACACCATCAATAAAAGGTTTATACGCTTCAACAAATCTTTTGAGCTTGCCTGTATGAGATACCCACATCTTGCGTTCGCCGATGTGTCTTAATTCTTCGTTTGCGTGTCCTTCTTCATAATAAGTGCTTAAAATATAATCACACTCAGCTACCATATCTCGGATATTCCAGTTTTCTGTATTTTCACTAAATCTAGTACCGACACTTATATGTTCGTAACCTATTGAACACACAATCTGATTATATCTCTGAATAGCCTTATCAATATTAAGATACTTCATATCAATTAACCTTTCTTTACTCCGTCTGGGCAATTTTTTCATACTCCATTAACCATTTTCGGCAAAGGAGAATTTCTTCTTCTATATCTGCATCAGGGTGTTTTTCTAAAAACTCATCTACACAACAATGGTAATCTATCAAGCAATCCTCTAAATCTTCTTTCAAAGACTGAACATTGTTTTCACAATCTTCACAATCTTCTGGAAATTCCTTTGCGTAAGCAATAGAAGCCTTTAGCGTTTGTATTTCATCATAATAATAAATAAGATTGTCTATATCTCTTGAACTTCCAGAACTCAAGAGAAAATTTAACAATGTTTCCTCTGGAGCAAAGCTGAACCCACAGCGTTCATACCAATCATTAGCATACATTCGCTCATCACTGCCATTAGAATATGTACCGTCCACCAAGTCACCGATAAAATTACGCAAAAGCTCATCAATTGTAAGACCAACCAATCCTGCCTTTATTGATAATCGTTCGCAGTCTGCATCAGACAAGCTAATTGATATATTGCGTTTCTTTATAGTGGCAATTTCTGACTTTTGATTTGAATAATCTTTCATTTTTCAGTACCTCCTTCTATTCTCAAATATGGTGTTTCAGAACTCATACTTTCAGCCAACATACGGACTTTTAGCAATTCTTCATAGCTTAATGTAGTTGGAGATGTTTCGTCATCATCTTCATCTGTTTCTTTATATAATCTGTGTTTTTGAATAAATGCTATTAAAAAATACTCCAATTCTTTCTGATACAGTGTATTGTAAAAGTCAAAAAGAAAATTTATCTCTACACACTGTGTTTCGGTACATTTAGCTCCTAATATGGTACGCTTCTTTCTTCCTGTTAAGTTACTGGTAAAATTGTAAAAATCAGGGTCAGCATTTAACACTTTGGCAATAATTTGTATAAGTAATTGTTTTTCAAAAGCTCCGTGAAATGTGAACTGATGAACAGTTATACACTCATCATCAAGCTCACTTTCACTGACTTCATACTTCTTAGATAATCTATCAAACAACTTTTGTGCGTTCTCTCGTTCTCCATCTACTCCACGCATAGATAGTTCACGAAGCTTCTTTAATAAATCTTTGTGTTTATCTGCCATTACAACCACCTCTAGCACTCTCTAACATAAACTTCTTCACTGTCACTATTGACATATAAACAACCTTCTTTAGTGTGACAATTATCTGCTATCCATTTAGCCAAAGCGATTAGTGACGGTTGTTGTACTGCAACTACATCTAAGAATTTATACACAACTTGATACCTTTTCATAATAATCAAACCTCTTATTGTCGGACACATCATCAAAAATAGTATTGATGATGTGTCCTTTATTGTTATGGTTTTTTGTGTTTTTAACTAGCTCTATATATAATCATATCCTGTACATTCACATAAAGCATTAGTCAAACTATCTTCATCATTCAAATCTACATCATCGGGAATATCGTAAACTCTACCCCAAATCACAGTACGCTTTTTATCACTAGGGTGTAAATCTTCATAAGCTTGTTTTTCGTTTTTTAAAGCTTTCTTTGCTTCTTCTAACGATGTACCCTCATAACTTGAAAATTCATCGCCTTCTTCTGTGTGAATATTTCTGCAACTGGTACTGCCTACTACATAATACTTCATATTGATTTTCTCCTTTTTATTGATTTCTAAACAAATATTATTTATTACAGTTATTATTATACTTGATAATGCTATCATTGTCAAGTATAAATTAGCGTTTTTTATTATTTTTCTTTTTATTGACTTTACAACACCTATGATATATAATCTTATACAAAGCAATGTAATCATTGTCTTGCATAAATATATATTTTAAGGAGTTATTTTTTATGAAAGAGTTCACCTGCCAGATGTGCGGTAATAAATTTAATACAACTGCTAACAGAGCAAGCTACTGCCCAGAATGTCGTAAACAAAGACAACTTGAAAGAGCAAAAACCTATAATCAAAAAATTAAGAACTGCGAAAAAACAAGAACAATAGGCGAACCAGAAATATGCCCAGAATGTGGTAATACCTATATTCTAAAAAGTGGTAGTCAAAAGGTATGTGAGAATTGCAGAAAAAAGCATACTAACCAAAAAAAGATAAAGCCAAACTCTGAATACAAAGCAAAGAATTATGATACTTGCATTTTCTATGTAAAAAAAGGAGAGAAGCAAGGCATTCAGGAATATGCCGAGAAGAACGGAATGAGCCTTAACGAGCTTGTGAACCTTTCTATTAAAACCTTTATGGAAAACAATAAGGAAAATAACAAATAATCTTATTCCAACTCTCCCTTAGAATGCTTCTTATCAATAGTTTTCATATATTCATTAATTGACTTTTGAGCAAACTCAATTTCCTTTAATTCCTCAACTATGCCTTTATATGTTTCGTTCATAGACTTAAATTCAGCCAATAATTCAGTTCTTTGATTTTCTAATTTTTCAAGATTTGGTAATCTCTTATCAGGGTATAAAACTTTTAATCTATTAACTGCGTCATCGTACTTACTAAGTTCGGTGGCGTTTTCTTTTTGGAACTTACTTTTCATTATCGCTTGATTATATCTATCGTGTACTGGCTTATATTTTTTATATGTTCTAAGTAGTCTTATTGCATCAGTAAGCTCATTGATTTGGTTCTGTGTTGCGTTAAGTTTTGATACGATTATCATTCGTTGGTTGTAAGTCTGGGTTGCATTACTTTCAATATCTTTTTCACTATTCAGATTATGTGTAGTCAGGTAATTAAGCACTCTTGAAGCTTCTTTCATATTCTGCATATCTGCCCAATGTAATAAGCCTTTAGAGGTCTGGAACACATCACTGCTTGTATCAATTATTTTTGTTTTTACATCTTTACCACTAATGCCATTTTTTAAGATTTGGTACTGCTCAATTCTCTTTCTTAATTGAGGTTCATCATAATACCAACCTAATGTTTTTCCTCGTGAAAATCGTTCCTGTCCTTTCATTCGGAATTTAATTTTTATGACATTATCTGGATTGTAAACACATTCAATTTCTTTAGCTCTGAGCTTCTTTAAGAAATCATCAAAATCAACCGATTGCATTATTGTTTCATCTATTGCAAATCGTAGTTGTGCTTTCCAACTTGTACCGAGCTTATCCTGTTGCCACTCATAATAGCATTTGCCTTTGCCTATCTTTGGATTGTCTATCACAGATAAATTATTTTCTCTGCATAAATCATCGTTGTGTTCTCTTAAATTCTTCCAAGAAACTTTTCCACGATTTTCAAGATATTCAAAGCTACGATAATGCTCAAAACTAATATTATTAAAGATTATGTGATTATGGATATTATCAGTATTTATATGTGTAGCAATTACATATTGATACTGTCCTTTTAGTAATTTGTCAGCTAGTTCCATTCCTAATTTCATTGCTTCTTCTGGAGTTACTTCATCTCCTTTGAAGCTTTGTTTGATATGTTGAGCCAACACATTTCCTTTACCAGTTCCAAGACTTCGCACTCTAAAAAATTCTTCTTCAACCAATTCTCCATTTAATGGGCAAGCGTAAGAATTGGTGTACATTCCATAATTAGTTTTTAATGGATTTAATATATAATCTACTGCGAGAGAAAGCGTAGATTTGATTGGACTGAGTTTAGAGATTGCCATATATCCTGTAACACCTTTTTCATATATTCTATATCTTCATCATACACACGATTAGTTGAATTTGCTCTCATTGCAATTTGATTAATATTCGTCTGTATTCCACTGATTGATTTTACTAATGTTTTAATTTCTTCGTTTTCATAATTCACAATAACTCCTGAAATTGCCATTTTTCTTACATAAGCACCTACTGTTTTTTTCTTCGCTTGCTTCATTCGTAATTCGATTATTTCTCTCTCTTGTGGAGTTACACGAAAACTAATTTTTATTGATTTGTTTTGAGTGTCAGACAAGGAAAACTCACCTCTTGTTAAATATATAAGTCAGGGATTTTTGCAAACTTTGATAAACACACGGGGTCTTAGGGGTTGCCCCCTAACAAGCAACGCTATATCGGACAAAAGCGGAGCATTTGTCCGACATATAGCAGTGCTTGCTACATTAGAAATCCGTATTTTTTATCCCTCTACTAATAATCCGAAAAATCGCCCATTTCGCAACCACTTTTTTAGAAAAAACTGAAAAATTTTAGAATAATATTTTATTGTTGATATTGCTGTTTTTTACCATCCGTGATATTATAGGACTAATCAATTAATTTTTATGCTTGTTCGTTCTTGTAGAACAGGAGTGTATTTACAAAGAATGGGCAGTTATAAAATTAAACGCACTGATAATAAAAACACAAAGACTCTTTTTCTCAAAGAGTATGCTAAGTTAAATCGACAGGAAAGATATTACATTTATGAGCGTGACAAGGGCAGGCTGATTAAATTTGATGAAGCATATTTTTCAGATGAAAACGCTGATGTTGTAAAGGTAATTACAAAAGAGCGTCTGCACAAAGCGTTAAATCGTGCTTTAAAAGAATTAACAGCACTTGAACAGCAAATAATTGATGATTGTTTTTTCAATGATAAAGATGAGGACGGTAACAGAAAGACTTATACTGAGTTAGCCAAAAAGTATAATATTAGCCGACAAGCGTATGCTAAAAGATTAAACAAAATCTTAATTAAATTAAGGGGTCTTATTGATTTTTATTACGAAGATTTCTAAAATCAAAAAAAATTCAAAAATATTTTGATTTTTTGGTTGCGAAAAGCCATTTTTTTCGGAATATATATAGAGGGGTTAAATTTTACCCTCTGCATATTGCCAATTTTCTTGCAAATCGAAAAACAGTGTGCTATTATGAGTATCCATTTCAATTAATGCCTGTTTGCCAATGTCACATAAGGGGGTTAATTTTGTGCAAACAGCAGAAAGAGTGAAAATAACTGCACTATATGCTAGATTGTCGGCTGATGACGAGCTTAAGGGCGAGTCGAACAGCATCAGCAATCAAAAACAGATTTTACAAGAATATGCTTTCACCAATGGCTTTGCTAATTGCAAATTCTATATTGATGACGGTTATTCTGGAACTACATTTAACAGACCAGACTTTGACAAATTGGTTAATGATGTTGAGAATGATTTAATTGGAACAGTTATAGTTAAAGACTTATCCAGATTTGGAAGAAACTATCTAAAAGTCGGATATTATACCGAAGTAGTTTTCCCAGAAAAAGGAGTACGCTTTATTTCAGTGACTGACAATGTGGACTCTAACTCAGATGAGGGTATTAATGAATTTGTTCCATTTAAAAATATGATGAATGACTGGTATGCAAAAGATATTTCACGCAAGCAAAGAGCCGTTATTCAGAGCAAAGGCAATGCTGGTAAACGCTTAACAACCAGAGCGATTTACGGATATAAAAAAGACGAAAATAAAGAATGGATAATTGATGAAGAAACTGCCGATGTTGTCAGAAAGATATTTCAATTATGTCTTGACGGATATGGTATTCAAATGATTGCAAATTATTTGTTTGCTAAAAAAATAAAAAATCCATCTGCTTATTCAGGACGAATAAGAACAGGTGGAGTAGCAAATACAAATCCTTATTTGTGGTCTGCACAAACTGTAAGCGGAATTTTATCAAGACAGGAATATTGTGGAGATACTATCAACTTCAAATCTCAAAAAAGAAGTTGTATGAGTAAGCAAATAATTAAATTTGACCCAAGCGAATACAAAATCTTTCCAGATACACATCAGGCAATTATCAGCCGAGAGGATTTTCAAAAAGTTCAGGAGATACGAAGCAAAAGAAAGCGTATTACTCCCATAAAAGAAAGAGTAATGTTTGGTGATGTTATTTTCTGTGGTGACTGCGGAAACAAAATGTATATTATGCGTTCACGAAACTGGAAAAAAACAAAACCAGACTGCTACATTTGCTCAACATCACGCAAAAAAGGAAATTGCTCATCACACTATATTCAAGAAAAGCATTTGATTGAATATGTAAGAGATGCCATAAATAAATTATTGCTTACAAGCAATGATACTGAAAAACTTTATAAGCGTATCCACGATGATATTACAAAACGAAACAACGAGCGACAGAGAGATTTAATTAAAAAGCTCTCCGAAGCTCAGGAGAGAGTCAGAGAGATTGATAACATCATTAAAAATTTATACGAGGATAAAGTAAGAGGTAATATAACTTTAGATGTATTCCAAAAGTTGTCGAGCAATTTTAGTACAGAGCAAGCTACGCTAAATGATTTTATTTTTGAGCATAGCAAAGAGTGTGCGAATGTAAAAGCAGATAAATCCAGTGTTTCAGATTTTGTAAACATCGTTAAAAAATATGAAACAGGAATAGATGCTCTTACACCTGAGATTGTTGATGACTTCATTGAACGAATTGAAATTTTTGAAGCAAAAAAAATTGACGGCAAGCGTCAACAAAAAATCAATATCCATTTCAAAGGGATTGGACTTGTAGAGTTTGATTAAAAAGTTCTTCCCCTATTCAATTACGAGTATCGGCGATTCTGTATTCAGCTATTGCTCCAGCCTGACAAATATCATTATTCCGGACACTGTTAACTATATTGGCGATTACTCATTTGAGTATTGCGAAAACCTTACAGATGTATATTACACGGGCAACGAAAACAAATGGGGTACTATATCAATAGGCGAAGGTAATCATTTACTTACAAACGCAAATATTCATTACAACTATGTACCTCCAGTAGGTGATGTAAACAGCGATAACAAAGTTGCTGTAGATGATGTTATTTATGTTCTTAAATACATAGTTGGTAATATAGAATTAACAAATATTCAGCTGATAAACGCTGATGTAAGCAACGACAACAAGGTTACAGTATTAGACGCTGTTTTAATTCAAAAAATCATACTTGGATAATTAAATTATCAGATTAATTTTCCAGTCTTATGTGCAATTTACACTAAAACCCTAATCAATCTCGTTGACAGAATGTTGTAATATGCTATAATAAAATTAACAGAATAGTAGTATATAGGCAAAAGCAAATCGAAATGTTAAAAATTCAAAATTACTGTTTTGATAAAATTATACAAGAAATCTTACACAGGAGGATTAAAACATGAAAAAGATAATTTCTGCTTTATTAACAGCCACATTGCTTTTAAGCGTTACAGCTTCAGCTCCGTTAACTGCGTCTGCAAAAACAGCAAGTGTAGTTGAGAGTGGTGCTGTATCATCATATACTGACGAATATGGTACCTGGAATTGCAAATTGACAAATGACGGCACTGGCTATATAATTACAGGCTATGACAAAAGTAAAACTGAAATAGTAATACCAAGCACCATAGCTGGCAGACCAGTTTTAGAAATAGGAGATTATGCATTTTCCAGTTACAGATGGATAACTGATGTAACAATTCCTGAGGGTATTACTCATATCGGCAAAAATGCATTTGAGCGTTGCGAAAGTTTAAGCAAAGTAACACTCTCTGACACCGTTACGCATATTGGAGTTGAGGCATTTTTCAGTTGCTATAGTCTTACTGGCATAACAATTCCAGCAAGCGTTATTTCAATTGGGAAATATGCATTTTTCTGTAACGCCATGACCAGCATTGATGTTTCACCAGATAACACCGAATATTCTTCTATAGACGGTGTATTATTCGATAAAGAACAAACCACATTAATTCGCTATCCTGAAAAAAGGCCATCAGATAATTACATTATCCCAGACGGTGTTACTACTATCGCAACCTTTTCATTTGCTTGCTGTGACTCTGTAAAAACAGTAACATTCCCAGAGAGTCTTACCACTATCGAACAGCTCGCATTTACCTATTGCACTGGCTTGACCCACCTGACAATTCCCGACAGCGTTACACACATCGATTACGCTGCCTTTGATACTTGCGTTAACTTAACCGAAATAACACTGCCAAAAAAACTTACTACTATTAAACCTAACACCTTTTTCTACTGCCCTTTTTCCAGCATAACAATACCAGATAGCGTTACAACTATTGAAGATCAGGCATTTTATTATTGCATAAATCTAACCCATATAACAATACCAGGCAGTGTTACACATTTTGGTAAATATGCCTTTATCGGCTGCTTTGAGCTAAACACCATAACAATATCAAATGGTGTTACTCATATTGGTGAATCTGCATTTTTCGACTGCAAAAAGCTGACCAGCATAACAATACCAAACAGTGTTACTTCTATCAAGGAGTATGCATTTGGAAATTATTCCAGCCTGACTGATATATATTACACAGGTAGTGAAAGCGATTGGAACAGCATATTAATAGAAAGTGGCAACGAAAGCCTTGCTAACGCTACTATTCACTACAACTATGTGCCACCTGTTGAACCACTTGCAGGCGATGTAAGTGGTGACGGTGAAATTGCTGTAGATGATGTTATTTATACACTCAGATATAATGTTGGCGATATAGAATTAACTGAATCTCAGCTTACAAACGCAGATGTAAACAGAGATGGTAATGTTACAGTATTAGACGCTGTTTTAATTCAAAAAATCATACTTGGATAATTAAATTATCAGATTAATTTTTCAGCTACCACCCTTACCTGGGTGGTAGCTTTTTTGCTGTGTTTTTACAGTAAGCAGTGAATACTTCTGCTTTTGAAAAGTGTTCATTATAAATTTGCTATTATAATAAAATGGTGATAAAATAAATGCAGAAAAGCAAATTGCGTTTTAGCCCTTGCTCTTCTGCTTTTTTAAATTATTTCAGCAAGTATGAAATATCGCTTGCAATCTGGCTTACAGCGTTCATTGCGTCGGTTGCCTTGCGTTTTACAGTTTTAGGGTTTTTCTGCATTATCCTGTTGCTTACATAGCCAACTACAACACCAGTTGCAACCACAGCAGCTACACCCTTTGCTACACTCATTGTATTTTTTGTCATTTTTTCACACCTCCTGTATAAAGTGAAGATTGACAGAAGATTTTTAATAAGATAAAGCTCGCTACTTATGATAATTCACTTCCTTTTATTATTTTGTACAGCTTATAATATTTTATCATAGAAAGGAAAATATAAAATTATGGCAGAACTTAATATTGTTCTTGTTGAACCAGAAATCCCACAAAACACTGGTAATATTGCTCGTACCTGTGCTGCAACCGGTGCTAAGCTTCACCTTGTACGCCCTTTAGGCTTCAGCATAAGTGAAAAGGCTGTTAAGCGTGCAGGACTGGACTATTGGGATTTACTTGATATTACTGTTTACGACAACATACAGGACTTTTTTGCAAAAACTAACGGCCCTTACTACTATTTTTCCACAAAGGCAAAGCATATACACTCCGATGTAAAATATCCTGACGGTGCATACCTGCTATTCGGCAGAGAAACAAAGGGCTTGCCAGAAAAGCTTTTGCACGACAATCCCGAAACCACAGTGCGTATACCAATGATTGACGAGGCAAGAAGCCTTAATCTTTCTAACTCGGTTGCTATTGCTGTTTACGAAACTCTGCGACAGTGGAATTACCCTGACCTGCTTTGTGAAGGCAGCCTGAGAGATTACAACTGGGAATAAACTTAATATAATATCGTACTATAATAGCTGTTTTTTCAGACTATTATTATAAATATTGCCTTTTTAAAGAAATAACGCAAATAAAGCCCTGTAGCTATTGAAAAAAAAGGCATTTTATTATAAAATATATCTGTATAAGTTGCTTTTATCCAACTGAAAATCAGTTGAAAGACTTAAATATACTTGAAAGGATGTTTTAGAATGGGTTTTCTAGACAAAGTTACAGTAGATGACATTAATGTTAAAGGCAAGAGAGTTCTTGTTCGTTGCGATTTCAATGTACCTCTGAAAGAGGGCGTTATCACAAACGATAACAGAATTACAGCTGCTCTGCCTACAATTCAGAAGCTAATCAACGACGGTGGTAAGGTTGTTCTTTGCTCTCACCTTGGTAAGCCAAAGAATGGTCCAGAGGAGAAATTCTCACTTGCTCCTGTTGCAGTAAGACTAAGCGAGCTACTAGGTAAAGAGGTAGTATTTGCAAATGATGACGAGGTTGTTGGCGAGAACGCTAAGAAGGCTGTAGAGGCTATGAACGACGGCGATGTTGTTCTTCTACAGAACACTCGTTTCCGTAAGGAAGAAACAAAGAACATCGAGGATTTCAGCAAGGAGCTTGCTTCACTAGCTGATGTATTTGTAATGGACGCTTTTGGTTCAGCTCACAGAGCACACTGCTCAACAGTTGGCGTTACAGAGTATGTTAAAGAAACAGCTGTTGGTTACCTGATGCAGAAGGAAATCAACTATCTTGGTAATGCTGTAGAGCAGCCAGAAAGACCATTTGTTGCTATTCTTGGTGGTGCTAAGGTTGCAGACAAGCTGAATGTTATCTCTAACCTTCTTGAGAAGTGTGACACACTGATCATCGGTGGTGGTATGGCTTACACATTCTTCAAGGCTAAGGGCTACGAGGTTGGTCTGTCACTTGTTGACGACAGCAAGCTTGATTACTGTAAAGAGATGATGGCTAAGGCTGAGGCTCTTGGCAAAACTCTTCTACTTCCAATCGATACAACAGTTGCTGACGGTTTCCCTGATCCAATCGACGCTCCAATCGAGGTTGAGGTTCACGACGCTACTAACCTACCAGCTGACAAAGAGGGTCTTGACATCGGTACAAAGACAAGAGAGCTGTTTGCTAACGCTGTTAAGTCAGCTAAAACAGTTGTATGGAACGGTCCTATGGGTGTATCTGAGAACCCAACACTAGCTGCAGGTACAATCGCTGTTGCTCAGGCTCTTGCAGAAACAGACGCTACAACAATCATCGGTGGTGGTGACTCAGCTGCTGCTGTTACAACACTAGGCTTTGCTGACAAGATGAGCCACATCTCAACTGGTGGCGGTGCTTCTCTTGAGTATCTTGAGGGTAAGGTTCTTCCAGGTATCGCTGCTATTGCAGATAAATAATTTAATAGAAATCAACGCAACCAATTATTGCGTAATCTGATTGTAATATGGGGCGAAAATAATTTTTTTCGCCCCTTTATTGCTATTATATATAAATTTTCAGAATAAACAAAAGGGTGATATTATGTCAAGATATACCCAAAGCTTTATTTCACCTTTTCCACCACAGCAGGTATACCAGAACTTTGCTGCTTACTTAACAAGCAACGGCTTTAAGCAGGTAACAAAAAACGGTGAAAGCTACTGGAAAAAGGGTGTAGGGCTTTTAGCAGCTCCTCAGTTTTTAAAGCTTACACAAGCAAACGGAGTATTTGTTTTAGAGGCATGGATAAGAATGGCTATTCTGCCTGGTGTATATCTGGGTGAAATGTCTGTGGACGGTGGATTTGTAGGCTGTATACCAAAATCCATGCTGAAATCAACCGTAGATCAGATTTTAGTAATGCTACAGGCACAGTCAATGCAGGGTGCATATAATTTTAATCCTAATATGCCTCCTCAGGGATATATACCACCTCAGGGTAACATGAATATGCCTTCTCAGGGATATATGCCTACTCAGGGTTATATACCACCTCAAGGCAATATGAATATACCTACTCAGGGATATATGCCTCAGCAGGGCTATATGCCACAGCAAGGGAATATTAACATTCAACAACAAAGTGTTCAGAATATTCCTGCTCATAATAATCAAGCCGAAAATAATCAGCCTGTAAAACCATAATCAACGGCTGGTTGTATTAAATAGAAATTACAACTGAAAGGAAGTTATTACAATGAACAAGCAACTAAGAAAAGCAGTTATCGCTGGTAACTGGAAAATGAATAAAACACCACAGGAGGCTAAGGCTCTTCTTGACGAAATCGCTCCACTAGTTAAAGACGCAGACTGCGATGTTATCGCTTGCGTACCATATGTTGACCTATGCACAGCTTTAGAGGCTACAAAGGGTACAAACATTAAAATCGGTGCTGAAAACTGTCACTGGGCAGAGAGTGGTGCTTACACAGGCGAAATTTCTGCAAAAATGCTGGCTGCTATGGGTCTTGAGTATGTTATCATCGGCCACAGCGAGAGAAGACAGTACTTTGGTGAAACAGATGTTACTGTAAACAAGAGAGTAAGAGCTGCTATCAACGAAGGTCTTACTGTTATCCTATGCGTTGGTGAAATGCTTGAGGACAGAGAGTTTGGTATTACAAACGAGCTAGTTGCTATGCAGACAAAGATTGCTCTTGCTGGCGTAACTAAGGAAGAGCTAAGCAAGGTTATCATCGCTTACGAGCCAGTATGGGCTATTGGTACAGGTAAAACTGCTACAGCTGACCAGGCTAACGAGGTTTGTGCTGCTATCCGTAATGTAATTGCTGATGTATACGACAAGGACGCTGCTGACGCTATGACAATCCAGTACGGTGGTTCTATGAACGACGCTAACGCTGACGAGCTACTAAGCAAGGAAGATGTTGACGGTGGTCTTATCGGTGGTGCTTCACTGGTAGCAGAGAAGTTCGCAGCTATCGTTAAGGCAGCAAGCAAATAATTTTTAAAACGGAGTGAATTTAAAATGACTAAAGAGCAAGTAGCTAAAAGAATTTACGAGCTATCACATATTACAGGCGAGTTTCTGCTAAGATCTGGCCAGATTTCTAACGAATATTTTGACAAGTATCTTTTCGAGGCTAACCCAGAGGTACTAAACGAAATCGCTAAGAGTATGTCTACACTTATCCCAGAGGACACAGAGGTTATCGCTGGTCTTGAGATGGGTGGTATTCCTGTTGTTACAGCAATTTCACTTAACACAGGCATGCAGGCTGCTTTCGTAAGAAAGAAGGCTAAGGAGTACGGTACCTGCAAGCTTGCAGAGGGTGCTGACGTTGAGGGTAAGAGAGTTCTTATCATCGAAGATGTTGTTACAACTGGTGGTGCTATTATCGACGGCGTTAGAGAGCTAAGAAAAAGAGGTGCTATTGTTGACACAGTTCTTTGCGTAATTCAGAGAGCAGACAAGGCTACTGACATTCTTGCAGAAGAGGGCTTAAAGCTTATCCCTGCTTTTACAATGGATTATATTAAGGCTCAAGTTTAAGGAGAAATAAAAATGAAAAAACCTACAATATTAGTTATTATGGACGGCTACGGTAT
>JAXJDU010000211.1:0-2413 GCA_036301785.1 Acutalibacteraceae bacterium
ATCACACCGTGCTCTCTGCGAGAAGCATAGTAGCTGTCGATTGGGTCAACAAGGAATACACGGTCAAGAACATCAAAGCTCTTAACATCACAAGCACGAACACCAAATACTACAAAGTCCTCAGACTCCTCACGAGTATCGATAATCTCGATGTTTTTACCCTCTGTTCTGAACTCTACAAGGTTTTCCATCTGTGGGAAGAAGAAGTCCTTAGGGCTTCTTACAGTGTTAAGAGCATTGCTCCACTGCATACCGTCAGCCCATTTTGTGTAAGTAGCCTTGCCGTTAGCGTCATCTACAGGCATATATAATGTAGCGTTTTTTGCTATCTCGGCAAATACAAGATTCAAAGACTCAACTGAACACTTACGCATCGTTCTCACTCCTCTCGAAAACCTCTGAAGGCTCCAGGTCTTCTGTTGTGTAGTTAACAAGTGGTGCTCTTGAGCCTACCTCTGCACCAGCCTGATACTCACCATAGAAGCTGTCTATATCTTTAATAAATTTACGGTTTAGTAGGTGTAGTGGAATGTTCTGTGGACATACTCTTGAACACTCACCACAGTCTGTACAACGGCCTGCTACGTGGAAAGCACGAATGATGTGGAACATCTTCTCTTCAAAGCTATTAGCAGGAGCCTTGTTTTCAACAGGTGACTTTGGATTGTCAAATACGCACTGCTCACAAGTACAAGCTGGGCAGATATCACGGCAAGCGTTACAACGGATACACTTAGAAAGCTCATTCTGCCAGAAAGCAAAACGCTCGTCAGCTGTCATATTCTCCAGCTTCTCTACCTCGTCAAAACGATTTGAGTCGATAACATCGCCGTCTTCACCGATAAGCTCATCGTAAGCAACATGCTTTTTACTCTTACAGTTTACGCAACGCTCAGCGATAACCTCAGCTGTATTTACTACAACTGGCTCGTCCTCGTAAATGCTGGTTACAACCAGTGTATCGTCCTTGCACTCAATAGCAGAGATACCCTCGCAAACTGCCTTTACCTTTTCAGCGTCAACCATACCCTCACAAGGAATACCAACTGCATATACCTTTTCACGGTCAAAACGATGCTCTGTAAGAAGCTGATTAAAGCTGTATGTATCACAAGGCTTTAGGAACACAAGAATTGTTCCCTCTATCTTTCTTGTTTTTGCAACTAAATATTTAGAGAAATTGGCACCACAGAAGTCGTTCCAAACGAAGTTCTCTTTAATATCATCTGCTGTTGTGAACACAGCAGGAGTAATATCATAGTCAAATTCACCCTTTCTCCAGCCTAGCACAGCAGCAACTGTACCATTTTCAAGCAGAGAAACAGCCTTTTCAACTAATACTTCACGCATTACTTTTTGCATCTCAGGTCCTCCAATCTCTTGTTTTCACCAAGACTTGCAACTGTCTGTGCGAAATCGTTCATTGTAGCAGCAAACTTAGCACCCTCTGCTGCTGATACCCACTCTACACGAGTTCTTTCTTTCTCGATACCAAGATAATCCAGCATTGAGAAAAGAAGAGCCATTCTACGGCGAGTATAATAGTTACCGGAAGTGTAGTGACAGTCGCCAGGGTGACAACCACAAATGATAACGCCATCTGCACCACGCTGGAAAGCACGCAGAATGAACATTGGGTTTACACGGCAAGAGCATGGTACTCTGATGATTTTTACATCAGCAGGGTAAGCCAGTCTGTTATTACCTGCAAGGTCAGCACCGGCATAAGAACACCAGTTACAGCAGAAAGCCACTATTAAAGGTTTATATTCGTTTACTTGCATATTGCATCCACCTCCGCAATAATCTGTTCAGTAGCAAAGCCATTCAGATCCATAGCACCTGATGGACAAGCAACTGTACAAGCACCGCAGCCCTGACAAACAGCTGGGTTAACCTTTGCAACTCTACGGATTGCAGTTGTTCTGTTTGGCATACGGAATTCTTTATTTTCATAAGTAATAGCACCATATGGGCATACTCTTTCACAGGTTGAACAACCGTTACACATAAGCTCGTTAGAATGTGCAACGCAAGGGTTACTTGTAAGCTTATCCTTAACAAGCAAGCCGATTACCTTAGAAGCAGCAGCACTTGCCTGTGATACTGTTTCTGGAATATCCTTAGGACCCTGACAAGCACCAGACAGGAATACACCTGCTGTTGGGCTTTCTACTGGTCTTAGCTTTGGATGAGCCTCTGTGAAGAAGTCGTTTGTATCCATACTTGCTGTTAGCATTGTAGCAAGTGGACGAGCTGACTTATCTGGCTCGATAGCAGCAGCAAGAACAACAAGGTCTGCGTCAATATGTAGCTGCTTGTTAGCGATAAGGTCAGAAGCCTGTACCTTCAGCTTATCACCCTCTGGTGATACCTTACCAACCATACCCTTAATATAATGAACACCAAAGTC
>JAXJDU010000212.1:0-2498 GCA_036301785.1 Acutalibacteraceae bacterium
ATTAATAACAGTAGAGCAAACAGGTGCAGCCTGCCACACAGGCAACCACACCTGTTTCTATACAAATCTGAAAAGCTTTAACACAGGAGACTAATAAAATGAGTAATGATGTTTTACAGGCTCTTTACCAGACAGTACTCGAGCGTAAAGAAAACCCACAGGAGGGTTCATATACATGCTATCTTTTAGACAAGGGTCTTGATAAAATCCTTAAAAAGGTAGGTGAGGAGTGTAGCGAAACTATAATCGCTGCAAAGAATAACGATAACGATGAAACAGTTTACGAAATTGCAGACCTTATTTATCACCTTACAGTTATGATGGTAAATCAGGGTATCGAGATGGACGCTGTTCTTGCCGAGCTTGACAAAAGAAGTGCCAAAACAGGCAACCTAAAGAATTTCCATCAGGTTGACAAGAATTCATAATTAAATTATAACAATAAAAACAGGGTATCCTACTAAAATTTAGTAGGATACCCTGTTTTTATATTCGTTTGCGTTTGTTTCCGATGTAGCTGTATAGTTTATTAAAGCAATCCTTGTCATCATTTAACTCTTGCCAAGAACATTTGTAGATATATTCATCAAAATTATCATCTTTTGAATATAGATAAATATGTTCCTTAGATACTAAAACAACATATTCAGCTAATAAAGCTTTACCGTAAGATGTAGCTTGCCTACGATCTTCTTCAAGCTTTTTATTGTTTTGTATAGTATATTTTGCCTCTAAAACGATTTTTCCTCTTTCTTTTCCAGGAGTATGAATAGGGAAGATAACATAGTCGGGGATTTCTCGCTCTCTGCGTCCCATTTTTGTTACCATTTGTCTACACCAATGTTCTTTTTTGTATCCTAACTTTTCAAGCATAGGTTCAAGTAGTGTAATCTCAACATCGTGTTCATTGGATATTTCATTGTTGTTTTTAAGTTCGAGTGCATATTTTATATATGGTAAATTTTCCTTATTATCTGTTTTGCAAATATTAAGTATATGATTGTAAACTGATGGTCTTATAGGGGTACCATTAACACCCTGCATGTTTTTTCTTACAATAGGCTCATCTTTAGTTAAAGGGTCAGATTTTAATTCTTTTATAGTCATTCCCTCGATTTTTATTGGATTGCCAATATATGTACATCTGTAGTACCAAAAAAATGGGTCAATAAAACCTGGAGTTATAGCACGCCAAATATACTTTATTTGGCTTACAGGAGTTCGTACATACATAATCAAGGCATCACCAGCTTGTGTATCTGGGTTAGCTTGCCAAAAAGTGATGGTATCACTTTTTATGGAATCAAAAAAAATTTCTTCGTTAGGAGAACCGATGAAATATGCGTTTCTTGGTTCTTCTGTTATTTCCTCTATTATTGATTTTTCAGATAAAATTAATTTTGGAGCGTAATCGTAGAGAAATGCACATAATTCTGGTTGTGTAAAATTATTATCTTTTTTAAATTCTTGTAATGCTTCACATATATCTCCATAATACATAAATCTTCCACGATAATCAGATTTTGCAGGAATTTTTGAAAAATCAAGATTAATTTCAAAATAGTCACATATTAATTGGAAAAGATTAAATGCGTATTGAAAAAACCAAGGAATAAAGAGATCGGGTGACTTTAATGATAAGCCTAAAGTATAACAATCTATGAATGTTATGAATAGATCAAATTTTTCAGAGTCTGATTCTACTTCTTCCTCGTCAAGAAAATCAAACAATAATTTCATGGTGGTAGAAATTGTAGAGCTTTTACTGCTGTTTGAACACAAAAAACTATCATGATATTCAAAAAAGGTTTCAAGACATGCTTCAAGATCATTAACATCAGAATAATTACAAATATTCATTAATTCTTTTTGTATATCTGAATAATTTTCACTTAAAATATCATAATTAAGCAAGTTTTGAAATAATTTAACTGTTTTTTCTCCTGTTGTTTTTAAATAATTATCCCATAAAAAACTATTAACTTTCATATAAAGCCCCCTAATAGACTAAGAATTACTAAAGCAAAGCTCCCACCTAGCACTTAGGGTGAGAGCTTACTCTGCTTTGGTAGAATACCAAAATCAAATATATTCATATAAGTTGTGACTAAGCCTATAAGCCGAGTTCTGTCGTGAACGACCATCTATCTTGGCAGCTCGTTACCGTAACTGCTCAATGCCACCTCCTAAGACACATCGGGCCAATGTATAATGTCTTTTACCACGGTGTTGCTCCGAATAGGGTTTGCAGGGCCATCAGGTTCCCCTGATGCCGGTGAGCTCTTACCTCGCCTTTCCACCCTTACCAGAATAAATCTGGCGGTATATCTCTGTTGCACTTTCCCTAGGGTTGCCCCCGGCAGCCGTTAGCTGTTATTCTTGCCCTGTGGAGCTCGGACTTTCCTCGGGTACAGCCTTTCGGCATTTGTAGCCCGCAGTCGTTCAGCTTACTCACATAACTATTTTAATACAAAATAGTCTTTTTGTCAATTATACAC
>JAXJDU010000213.1:0-3795 GCA_036301785.1 Acutalibacteraceae bacterium
ATGGGTGACTCTGCATTAACAATAGCAGGCAATGCAAATACAGATAACTCTGTTATGGGTATTATTATAAGAAACCTCCATAAACCTGCAGTAAAAATCAGCCTGATTGTTGTTTTATTATTGTTGCTTTTACTATTGTTTGTTAAACGCAAAGCACATAAAAAAGCTAAGCTTCAGACAATCGCACAGACTCAAGGCACATTAAACACACCAAAAGACCTTACTGCAGGCACAGCACCTGAGCTTACACTAGATTTTGATTTAACCACAGAAGCAGACTCAAATTCTTTTATAAAAGAGGATTCAGCTGAAAATTCAGACGGAGCTTCAACTGAAGAAACTCTGAATAAAGCCTCAGAAGAATAAACCTGATTCGGCTTTTAGCAAATCAAATCAAAGCAAATAAACTAAAAGCATATAAATAAAGCCGTATCAAGCAACAAATGCTTACTGATACGGCTTTTCTATTACTAAAAAACAGCGACTTTATACTGATAATATAAAATCGCTGTTTTTATTTTTTTAATTCACTTTTTCAGGTATCTTAAATACAATGGTTGTCTTAAAGGTCATATCCTTTTCTGAAAAGCTCATTGTAATTTCACCGTTATATTTATTCACTATACGCTTAATGCTCTTTAATCCCACACCATGCACACCCTGCTCTTTCTTTGAAGAAACAATATTGTTATGTAAAATTTTGACTTTCTTATCAACGGAGTTTTCAACTGATATCACTAAAAGCTCGTTTTGTTTTACCGTTATAATAAAGTCTATAAATTTTTTGTTTGCCTTACTTGCTGCCTCCACTGCATTTTCAAGAAGATTATCAAGCATAGCAGTAACATCAGGTGCAGACATAAAATCTATATCTGTATTGCGAATATCTATATTAAAGCTTATATCTGCCTCATCACACAAGCCTTTATATCTGTGTGCCACCACATTTACAAGTGGGTTATTACAATAATCTACAGGATTGTTTATACCAAATTCACCTATAATACCATTGATATATTCGCTGATGGTGCTGTCGTTTGCAGGTGCTAAAGTTTTTATTGTGTTCAAATATCGCTTGATGTCATGTATTACTATCTTTGTATTTTCATTTTGCCTGTTTAACAGCTCGTAATATTCAGCAGTAGCTGTATCCCTTTGCTGTGCAAACTCAAGCTCTGTATTTCGTCGGTAGGTTTTTAACGAAAATTCATAAATCCAGAAAACAATAATATTTGCAGCAAATAAAAGTATAAAGCCCAGTACAATCAAAGATGTATATGTCTGGTCAATCTCATATTCGCTAAGAGAAAACAACACCGAATATATAACCACAAGACTTGACGCTGGAAGTATAAATAAAAATGTTGTTAATGCACTGTTGCTTTGATTTCCAGATTCCTTAGTTGATATTTTTGAAATTACATAAACAGTAAAAGCATATAGCGTTTTGCTTACTATTGATTGAGCGATAAGGTTTATTGAATTATCAAGACACGCAAGTAAATCTATGCCTAATATAGACGAGAATGAAAACATTACAATACTTTCGGTTAATGCCATCAATATCAAAAGCATAAACGGATGGAAAATACATGATTTAAGCTTTACCTTATAGCCTATTCCAAGCGTGACTGCATTGCATAGAAAAAATCCCAGAAGATTCGGCCACGAAGCACCGATGACTTCTGCCAGATATCTGACAAAATAAAGCGTTATAAACGAACTTGCATATAAGACAAATAAAAGCCTTTTGCCTGCTTTTCTTTCGAATTTTGTTTCAAAATAAAAAGCTGATAGTAAAACCTCTGAAATAAAAATTGCTAAATAAAAAATTGTGTATGTCATAGCTGATTACCTATATAAGAAAAATATGCCTTTTTAAAATTAGAATAACCACGCTGAGAAACTGGCAAAATATACTTTTCCAGATCAGCTTCCAGTGTTACATCGTTTTTGCTCAGCCTTGTAACATACCTCAGGTTAATTATATAGCTGTGGTGTGGATAAGCAAAACAGCTTAATTTATGTAACACATCTCTCCAATAAGAAATGCTTTTATTAGATGTGTATTTTTCTGTTCTTGTAAAAATAACCGTCTTTCTGCCTTGCGTAGTTATATATATAATATCGCTGGTATAGATGGTATAAACCTCGTCGTAATATTCAAGTGCTATTGTATGCGTATCTGTCTGATAATGCTTCATTGCAGACTCTAAACCTCTGAAAAATCTGCCGTCTTCTATAGGCTTTGAAAGATATCTGAAAACACTTATATCCATAGCATCATCAAGATAGCAGTCGTGTGAGGTAATAATAAAAATCAGTATGTTACTGTTATTCCTTTTCAGCTGTTTAGCAAGCTCTAAGCCACTTATATCGGGCATTTCTATATCTACAAAGGCTATGTCATATGCTTTTGCAGATGAAAATGCCAGTTTACTGCTGGTAAAGGCATCTATATTCATTTTTATTTTATTTTCCTGCATATATTTTTGCAAATTGTTATCTATTTGATTAACAATTTTAATATCATCGTCACAAATTAAAACCTTCAAGAGTATCACCTATAATAATTTGTTGTGTGCCTATTATAGCATAAATGGCAACTTCTGTCATTAATATATGCTTTAAAAAACATCACTTTGCATTAATTTTACATCACTTTTGCAAAATATATTTTTAAAATAAAAAAGTGTGTTATACTCACATCAAGGAGGTGAGTATATTGAAAAAACTAAAAGGATTTCTATGCAGAATTTCGCCAATGGTTGTGTCTTGCTTTGCATTAGTGCTTACACTTAACGCAAATTCAACTAACTGCTTTGTAATGCACCAGCCAAAAACACCGGCAAAACTTAATGCATTTAAAATTCTTTAATAATGGATAGTGTAAACAGTAAAATAATTAAGTTCTTTATAGATAACAATATCATTCAAGAAGACGATAAAGAGCTTTATGAATATGCATTGAGCATAACCGTATCAGCATTGATACACATTGTTACTATAGTAGTGTTGGGGATAACTTTTGGTTTAGTAGCAGAAAGCATTATTTTCTATTTATGTTTTATTGCAATACGCAAATTTGCAGGAGGCTACCATGCAAAAACAGCTGGTAGTTGCTATATATCTTCTGTTATATTATCGGTACTATTTTTAACTGTACTTAAATTACTTTTAAACAACATAAACAATACAATTATCATAGCTGTATTTGCAATAAGTATTTTTTCTGTTGTATCCATTTATATGTTAGCACCCTTGGATACAGAAAATAATCCTTTATCAGAAAAAGAAAAATCTGTATATGGCAAAATAGCTCGTGCTATAGCTTTATTGATGTTTCTTTTATTTATCATGTTCATATTATTTAATCTACATAATATAGCATTACCAATATGCTTTGGTATACTTATGAGTGCTTTAGTTCTTTTTTTAAGAAAAATACAAATTATATTTACAGAAAATAATTGACACTGCTACAGCTGAAAATATATAGTAGCAATGAGTATTCTTAAACCCAATCAGAATACTTATTGCTACACTTCGGGGGATATTTTTTTAAAGTGAGTTATGAGTAAGCTTCACTGCACAGGTAGCTTTTTAGTTACTTGTGCAGTGTTTTTTATTAAATTGAAGTTTAGGAGCGAGCTAACGCTCACACCAGTGGCAAGATAGCGTAAAAGTTTTGATTAAACTTTTTCAAAAGTTTATGGGGTGATGTAACCAATTTGCAAAGCAAATTGGTTGCTCGGGGTGAAACCCCTTGCAGGTTTTAAGGACAGAGTCCTTAAC
>JAXJDU010000214.1:0-3631 GCA_036301785.1 Acutalibacteraceae bacterium
TGGTGTATGTGGTGCGTGGTCGGTTGCTATTGCGTCTAGTGTACCGTCACACAAGCCCTCTATTATCGCTGTTACATCATCATCACATCTTAGTGGTGGATTCATTCTGAAATCAGCGTCACGGTTAAGCAGTGCTTTTTCTGTAAGAGAAAAATAGTGTGGTGCTGTTTCTGCTGTAACCTTTACACCTCTCTTTTTAGCGTCTCTGATAAGTGCAACAGATGTTTTTGTACTTACATGGCAAATGTGTACCGGTACATTATAAGCAGCAGCTATAGCAATTTCTCTTGCTGTGCCTGCATCCTCAGCAGCTGCTGGTATACCCTTTACACCAAGCTGACTGCTTACCTCACCATCATTCATTATGCCACCATCTGCAAGGAATAAATCCTCGCAATGTGCAACTACGCACATATTCTTCTGTGGTGCTTTTATCATAGCATCTGCTAAAAATTTTGTATTCTCTACGGGTCTGCCGTCATCAGAAAGTGCAATTACTCCTGCACTGGCAAGCTCGTCCAGATTTGTCGGCTCTTCGCTTTTTAATCCCTTTGTTATTGCTGCTGCAACATATACTCTTGCATTGGCATTTTTTGCCTTTTCGTTTATATAATTTACAACCTCGGCACTGTCTGTAACAGGGTTAGTGTTTGGCATTGCAAGCACACTTGTAACGCCACCGGCAGCTGCTGCATTACAGCCTGTGATTATATCCTCTTTATCTGTAAAGCCAGGGTCACGCAGATGAACATGCATATCAACTAGTCCTGGTGCAACAACCATTCCTTCTGCGTCTATGGTTGTATCTGCACTGTAGATTTCTTTACTTATTTCTGCAATTTTACCGTCTTTGATAAACACATTAAGTATATCATCAAGCTTATTTACAGGGTCAATAACTCTTGCGTTTAAAATTGAAATTGTACTCAATTTTTTACCTCCTCATATTTTTCAGATTTTAGCCACCCTATCATATCACATAGCATAATAAAACTATTTTATAGATTTAACTCTTTCTTAAACTCATTTATCCAATCAGGTCTATAGCAGTTGCTGAAATTAAATTTATTATTATTAATTTCAGCAACCTTAACAAAGCCATTTTCATTATCGTAGAATACTACCTTATCACAGAGTGGTATAACTCTTTTAAGGGAGCCTATTCTGTTATCAAATCTTCTTTCTACATCAGCATCAGGTATATAATGACCACCCTTTGATACTCTGTTTGATATTCTCTTAATACTTTCTTCTTTTGAATTCAAACCAACATAATACAAAATAACATAGTAGCCTTGTAAGCGTGCTTGTTTGAGTGTACGCTCAACTCTATGCCCTGCAAGTGTAGTTTCTTGTGTAAAAGAGAGGTTATTTTTCAGGCAATAATCTATTTCTTCTATCGCCTTTCTGCCTGCTTTTACATTATCAAAATTATTTTGCTTTGCTATATAGTCAGCGTCTATTATATGACCTAGCAATACCCCCTGACCTTCTAAGACTCCACGCAAACTAGATTTACCTGTTCCGTTTACCCCTGCTATTAAAACATATCTGTTCATTAGTTTACCTTCTCTTAGCTTTTGTATTTATCCCAATATCCGTCAAGCTCATACTCAGCAAAAAGATTATCACCGTTTGTTGGCTTTCTTGTTCTTTTTGAAGGTCTTGTTGTAGCTGAGCGTTGAGTTGCAGATGTTGTTTTTCTCTTTCTTTTCTTACCCTTGCGAGCCCTGATTCGTTTAAGAACACGCTCTCTGTGGCGTGCTTCAAGTCTTGCCATCTGCTCTGGTGTAAGTGAGGTTGTACCCTCTGAATCTGAAGCAGAGTCTGTATTGCTATACTCAAAGTCTTCTTCCTGCTTATGGTCAACATCCATACCCATATACAGCTTTGCATATCTTTTTGCTGAATCTGCTCTGCCTGAATGTTGGTGTGCAGGCTCTTTCTGGGTATGCTTTGGCTGTTGCTTTTGTTCATGAGTATCCTCAAACATTTCTTTTGAGAAATATTCTGATGGATTTTCTGTAATAGATTCAAAGTCATCCTGAGGCATATCCTCATCTACCTCCTGGTCTGGAAGTGCAAACATCTTATCAAGGTCTACATCTTCCCACTCATCCTCTATAATTCTTGGCTTACGCATTGTATCCATAACCGATGCTGGGTAATCCTTTGGTCTTACCTTTTCTGATGGCTCTATTACATTAGAATACTCATCGTCAGTCTTATCATTAGCCTGCTGTGCTTCGTCCATAAGGCCCTCGTTTTTCAATTCGTTGTAATACTTATCTGCAAGCTGTCTGCTTGACTTCTTCTTTGTACTGAAGCCACTTACATAATAAGCAATCAACAGTGCCAGAAGGACAATTACAAAGAATATAGTAATTGAAAACAGCTTACCGAATACATCTGAAAGCTTAAATTCCTGTGGCTTCTGATAAAGCTGGTTTACTGTAAGGCTGTCTACAATTTTATTGAATACGCCCTTTTCCTCAACAGTAAGCTCACCATCGGTTGAAATATACTGTACAGTAACAAGCTGACCGTTAATTATAGAATACGCTATTGCGTTGCTTGTAGCATTTCTGCTATACAGATTAAATATAATAGCGTTATCCTGCTCTTTATAGCTGGCATTTGTTACATTTTCATATATATTACCACATATAGTATTATTACCTGAATTTATGTCAGAAAGCTCCTTGTCAAGAACCTCTTTAGACAGATATTTAAAATTATAAACATTGTAGGCTTCGTTTGTTTTTTCTGAGGTAATAATAAGATTATTTGCGTTATCTGGTGTAACAGCCTTTACCTCGTAGGTAAGTGTCTGGTCTGCGTAGGCATTGGCAGATGTTACAGTAAAGTGTGATGGGATTTCCAGATATGTACTTATAGTTTCTATATCTGCATAAAGTCCATACTGTTCATTTGCTGATACAGAAAATGTACTCATGCAGATAATTGAAACAACTAAAACTGCTATAAATCGTAATTTATTTTTCATTCATTTTTCATCCTTCATTGGGAATATTATAGCTTTATTATAACCTAAACAGCAATTGAATACAAGTATTATGATATTTTTTATATATTATGTAAAATATATAACACTGTTTATAATCAAAAAAGCTCAATAACTGTCGATACTCTTTTATGCTCTTATTCTTACAATTCTATTCTCAGTTCTTTGTCATTAAATGGTATCAACTAGCAGACTACTTTTTAACAAAGCTTAGTACAAAGCAATGCTGATATAGATTTATTTGCTGAAGAATCTTCTTTTTTGCTTTTGTCTGAATGGGTCTATATAATTCACCAGAATAGTATCGTCACCTATAAGCTCTATACAATCCCATTTAATTATAATATCCTCATCCTTACCAAGCAAACCAAAGCAACGCAATCTGCCGTAAATTATCAGAGATATTACTACTGCGTTTCTGGTATCTATCTCTACATCGTCTACAAACCCCAGCCTTGTGCCACTTTTGGCGTTTATAACCTCTTTATGTCTTAAATCACCAAGCATACAAATCATAATATCACCTGAAAATTAATTTATGTACAAATTGTAGTTTGTGTGACTAATAAAAAACTGCGATAGAGAAAAACGCAAAGTTTAGGTCAA
>JAXJDU010000215.1:0-11177 GCA_036301785.1 Acutalibacteraceae bacterium
CTTTTACAGAATCAATCCTTCTCAAACTCAAGTATATCTCCTGCTTCACATTCAAGCACCTCGCAGATTGCCGCAAGTGTAGAAAATCTGATAGCAGTAACCTTATTATTTTTTATCTTTGAAAGATTAACATTAGAAATACCAACCTTTTCGGCAAGCTCGTTAAGAGAGATTTTTCTTTCTACCATCATTCTGTCTAGTCTAAGAACAATTTTACCCATAATTAAAGCCCTCCTTTATACTAAACCGTCAACATCTTTTTCAAGACTTGCACCGTATGTGAAAACATTAGTTAAGCAGAAGCTGATAAGAGCAATCATTACTGTTTCTGTGCTGATATTTACAGTGATTTCTGTAGCTAAGCCGTTAGCAAGTGATATAGCAGTTGCAATAATGCTCAGGATAAAGCATACAACAGGAACAGCTATTGTGAAGATACCAATTTCTTTTGTCATACGGATAATGTCTTTATGGAATGGTGAAACGATTTCGTTGTTTTTACCATTCAATTTTTTCATAATCAGGTAAACATTACGGAATACCATAGCCATAAGACCAAAAGAAAGTATTGCACCGATAAAGTAAATTATAACAGCGTATCTGTTAATCTCGCCATCAGCACTTATTGCGTTAACGTCAAGGCCATAGCCGGATAAGCCACCGTTTTCAAGAAACTCTGATTCAGTCATAAAATTTGTAACAGCGTTAAAATCAATAACAGTTATAACTATAGCTCCGATTGCTACAACTATGCCAACCCAAAGTACAATCTCTGTGATTTTTGCTAATACCATTGTTAGTTTGTTTAAAAATTTCATTTTGTTTTCCTCCATAAATTCAAAAGTAAATTTAATTGTTTGTGTCTGTTTTTTCTCATTGCTAGCTTTGATGATGTTAGTATATCACTGTGTTTAATGTTTGTCAACATATTTTTAACGAAAAACATTAAATTATTTTCGTTTTGTGTTAAATTAATAATGTTAGTAATTAAAAATATAATGTTTATTTTTAAAAATATATTGTTTCGGATTAAAAATATATTGTTTAAAATTAAAATTACTGGGGTTGAGGAGAAAAATATATTTATACTGTACTGTTTATACAGTGGATAATACTTCTTAACTGGTTTTTATTTACACGAAAGCATACCACAGCAGGGTAAAGAGGTGAGCAGGTTAATAAAGTAAAATACTGATGGTTTCTGTATAATAAGTTAAAGCAAATAAATTAAAACAAATTAAAATATAAGTTAAACCAGATTTAATATAACAGTTTAAAAGCAAAGAAAAAAGCCTTTAACCACTAAGTGATTAAAGGCTTATGGCTGCGGAACTAGGATTCGAACCCAGACAAACAGAGTCAGAGTCTGCTGTGCTACCCTTACACAATTCCGCAATCTTTATTTTGTTTTCGTAGCTGTGTTCATCAGCAACAATATATATTATATACGATTTTCAGAAAAATGTCAACCTAGCTGATTTTTATTTTAACAAAAGCATACCACAGCATAGCAAAGAGGTGTGCAGGTTAATGAGGTCAAACGCAAAATAATTTCCACATAATATAACAAATTAAAGTAGATAAATTAAAACAGATTAGAATATAAGTTAAACCAGATTAAATATAACAGTTTAAAAGCAAATAAAAAAGCCTTTAACCACTAAGTGATTAAAGGCTTATGGCTGCGGAACTAGGATTCGAACCCAGACAAACAGAGTCAGAGTCTGCTGTGCTACCCTTACACAATTCCGCAATCTTTATTTTGCTTTCGTTGCTGTGCTCATCAGCAACAATATATATTATATCCATTTTTAAAAAAATGTCAACACTTTTTTTAAAAAAATTTAAAAAATTCAAAAAAATTTTTGGACCTGTTTTCAGGCGTAAATTCAGCAAATATTTGCAAGCGTAGTGAAAATATGTTAAAATACTAGCTGTATTTTAATAAAAGGATATGATATTTTGAAATCTGATTTTTTAAAAGGAATGTACCATGGTATACCTATTGCTTTAGGATATCTGTCGGTGTCGTTCGGCTTTGGTATACTTGCAGTCAAGTCAGGGCTTTCTATTTTAACAGCAGCTTTGATTTCAATTAATAATCTTACATCAGCAGGGCAGGTGGCAGGTGTGGCTGTAATAGCGTCGTGTGGCACTATTATTGAGATGATATTAACTCAGCTTATTATTAATATCAGATACTCGTTAATGTCGCTGTCGCTGTCTCAAAAGCTTGATAAATCATTTACTACACCAAAACGCCTGATAGCCTCATATGGCATAACCGACGAAATATTTGCTGTAGCCTCTGCACAGCCGGGTTTACTTAAACCTTCATATATGTATGGGCTTATTTTTATATCTTTTCTTGGCTGGAGCAGTGGAACAATAATAGGTGCTGCAGCTGGTGAGTTTTTGCCGTTGGCAATTACAAATGCAATGGGTATAGTTTTGTATGGTATGTTTATTGCGATAATAGTACCACCTTCACGAAAGCAGAAGAGCGTGCTGTTTGTTGTATCGGTAGCGGCACTGTGCAGTATATTGTTTAAATATTTCTTACCGGATTTATCTGGTGGCTTTGCAATAATAATCAGTGCGTTGGCAGCGTCTGCCTTAGGTGCGGCTATATTCCCGGTAGAGGATGAGGAGAACGAAGAATGAGTATTGTTATATATATAGCTGTAATGGCGTTGGTTACATATCTTATAAGAATGATTCCTTTGACTTTATTCAGAAAAAAGATAAGGTCAAGATTTTTCAAAAGCCTGCTGCACTATATACCTTATGCAGTCTTAAGTGCTATGACAATACCAGCTATTTTTTACAGCACAGGTGATGTTATAACCTCGGTAGCAGGTACAGTAGTTGCTGTTATACTTGCTTATTTTAACCTGCCATTAATTGTTGTTGCACTTTCAGCATCTGGCACAGCACTTTTAACAGGCTTTATAATGTCTTTAATGTAAGAAAATTAAACTGTATGAATCAATTAAAAGTAAATGAATAATTTTCTTATAAATAAAAATATTCACACTGTACAAAAACACGAAATTCTGTTTTCAGGAATTTCGAGTTTTTTCTGCAAGTACTTCAAAGGCTGATGGGGGATATAACCGATTCTACAGGTGTCTGTTGCTTATGTGGTAACCCCATGTTAAAGCAGATTTTGTTGAATAAAGTAATAATTCTTAATTTTAATTATATTTTCTAAAATTGGCTCTTGCATTATTTTGTGTTTTCTGTATAATATAACTATAACTGTTATTTAACTGTATAGGTTGAATTATTTCAGTTTATTTAAATAACAAAAAAGCAGTAAAAGGAGATTATAATTATGAAATATGTATGTAATGTATGTGGCTGGATTTATGACGAGGAGTTAGGCGACGAGGAAAACGGTATTGCACCAGGCACAAAGTTCGACGAGCTTCCAGACGATTTTCTTTGCCCACTTTGTGGTGTAGGTAAAGAGGATTTCAGCGTAGAGGAATAATTAAGCTGATAAAACAATAAGGCTGTCAAATAAACTTTATACAGCTTTGTCTTTTTATTAAACATTTTATTAAATAAAAAATATTTACTATCTGAAGAAGGGGGTAAAACACAATGAAAGAAAATTACATGGTATGTAATTGCAAGCAGGTAAGCTATGGCGATATAGTTGACGCTTTGCATGATCACAACAAATTTGAGGATGTTCTTGATGTTTTTGAGGATGTAAAGAAGATTACTCATTGCTCTACTGGTTGTGGTGGTTGTCATGACAAGGTAATGAATATTATCTCTGAAGTTATGATGGGTGCTGAGGTTTGATAAATCAGATAAGCAAAATAAAAACAGCTTGGTTTTATCCAAGCTGTTTTTTGCGTTTATTAATGTTTATTTTAGCTTTACGGCTACAACAAAGCCGTCTGAATTATTACCATACACCTGATAATCGTTATCAATCGGTACAGTTACCGATGTTAACTCGCCTGCTGCTGCAGGTACATAGTAAATCATCCAGTTTGTCAAAGATAAATCTGTAACATACAACGGATTTGTATGGTTATAATACTTTACAAGATTTATGTATTCCTCAAGGCAAAGCTTATTTTGCATTATGTAAGAAGCGTGAGGAGTACCTACATATCTGTAATGCCATGTTTCGTGAGCAATCTCTGTTATATGTATTTTGTCTGGTGGATATCTTAAAATATAGCCATAAATAGAGCAATTATCAAGCATCCACTTGTAGTCGTCGGTGTTTGTGTATTCTACATAGGAATCGTCACCAAGATTTATAGATAAATCAACTGCATAGCCTGTCTGGTGCTCGCTGTAGCCTGGCACAGCCACAAGCTCACCGTCTGAAGAATCAGTGCCGGTGCTTGCTTTCTTTTGCTGCTCATCGGCATAAAGCTCTTCCTGAAGCTGTCTGCTTCTGTAGCCACTCGAAACCATAACGCTGTCGTTGCTGTAAGCGTCATGGAAGTCAGACAGCATGCTGTTAAGATTTTCTACTACCGAGCTGTTCATCTTTACATCGTAATCAGCTACCATGTATTTATCGTTATTTATTTCCTGCTTATATTCCAGAACAGAAACAAGCTCTTCGCCGTCAAATTTACATTCGTTATAGTTGTTTACCAAAACCAAAGGACCCTCATAAATTTTAGAGTTGTCAATATCTACCGTAGTAAAATCACTTTGGGTAAGCCTTGTAACATTTGGCAACGATACAACGGGCTGATTGTTATATTCAATTATAGGCCCTATTTTAGCTGCAAATATCAATACAAAGGCTGTAGCAATTATGTATATAAGAAATACTATAGCAACCATTATAGGGTATTTGTGTTTTAAAATTCTTTGTATCAATTGCTGATCCTCCGGTTTAATAGTAAAAATTCAAATTCAGAAGAGCTTACTTGCCTGTGTAGCCCTCCAGTATAGATGTACAATGTGGACATCTTGTTGCTTCAATGTTAATTTCTGATTTGCAGTATTCGCACTTTTTAGTTGTTTTCTTTTCTTCCTCAACCTTTTTGCCTATAGTCATAACCTTGTTGATTGCCTTTACAAGAAGAAAGATTACAAATGCCATTATCAGGAAGTTGATAACTGCTGTAATAAATGCACCATACTTAAGTACAACCTCTGTACCTGGTATTGCAAGTATAAGCTGGTCAAAGTTCATTTTAGTGAACAGACCGATAATTGGTGAGATGATATTGTCAGTAAGTGATGTAACAATATTCTGGAATGCCGCACCAATAATTACAGCTACTGCCAGGTCAAGTACATTGCCCTTCATAATAAAGGTTTTAAATTCTGAGAAAAACTTTTTCATATATGCTCATCCTCCTAAAAAATAATAATAAATAAGTTTTATCTTATATAAATTATACGATAAAACACTTATTATTTCAACATTCCCCGACAAATTTGTCGAGGAATGTTGTGGATTATACATATTTTTATTATAAAGTAGCCTTATGGAAAACCTTTTTACCCTTCTTTACGATTACACCATTTGCAACAGCGTCTTTGCTGATAGCAGTTTTAGGGTCGCTTACCTTCTGGTCGTCAACTGATATACCACCCTGTGTAACAAGTCTTCTTGCTTCACCATTAGAAGAAGCCAAGCCAAGCTTGCAAAGCAGATTTAAAATACCGATGCTGCCATCTGTAAAGTCATCATCTGTAAGCTGTGTAGCAGGCATATTCTCAAGGTTTGCTTTGTTACCAAACAGAGCTCTTGCAGTTTCCTGTGCTTTGTCAGCCTCTTCTTTACCGTGGATAAGCTCTGTAAGCTCGTGTGCAAGAATTTCCTTAGCCTTGTTAAGTTCGCTGCCCTCAAGCTTAGCAAGCTCGTTGATTTCATCAACAGGTAAGAATGTAAGCATCTTCAGGCACTTGATAACATCGTTGTCATCAACATTTCTCCAGTACTGGTAGAAATCGTATGGTGATGTTTTTTCGGCAGATAGCCATACAGCACCAGACTGTGTTTTACCCATTTTCTTACCCTCTGAGTTCAGAAGCAGATTGATTGTCATAGCATGAGCGTCTTTACCCAGCTTTTTTCTGATAAGCTCTGTACCACCAAGCATATTACTCCACTGGTCATCGCCACCAAACTGCATATTACAGCCGTACTTTTTGAATAGAGCGTAAAAGTCGTAAGACTGCATAATCATGTAGTTAAACTCAAGGAAGCTAAGTCCCTTTTCCATTCTCTGCTTGTAGCACTCTGCACGAAGCATATTATTTACGCTGAAGCAAGCACCAACCTCTCTTAGCACCTCAACATAATTAAGGTCTAAAAGCCAGTCTGCATTATTAACAAGCATTGCCTTGCCCTCAGAAAAGTCAATAAACTTACTCATCTGCTCCTTAAAGCAAGCAACATTATGTGCAATTGTTTCTGTTGTCATCATCTGACGCATATCTGTTCTGCCTGATGGGTCACCAATCATAGCAGTACCACCACCGATAAGTGCAATTGGCTTGTTACCAGCCATCTGCAAACGCTTCATAAGACATAACGCCATAAAGTGACCAACGTGCAAGCTGTCAGCTGTAGGGTCAAAGCCGATATAAAAAACAGCCTTACCACTATTTACAAGCTCTCTGATTTCTTTTTCGTTTGTTACCTGTGCAATAAGACCTCTTTCAATAAGTTCTTCATAAACACCCATTTTAATTTTCCTCCTTAAAGTTATAATAAAAAAATAAAAGTCCCCTGTGTAAACACACAGAGGACGAATTAACAAAATCCGTGGTACCACCTCTATTTACTGCCATACGACAGCCTCAAAGAGTAAATACTACTCAATGCTATAACGGGCTTACCCGTTACCGTCTACTGCTGTTTCAACGGTACAACTCCCAGAGGTATATTCACACGCAGGTACGCCACTGTTTTCACCAACCACAGCTTCTCTGTCCCGTATTATCTGCCGTTACTTCATCTGTTCACAGTCTTTAAGGGTATTATAAATAAAATAGCTTCTTTTGTCAACATAGGTTTGAATTATTGTACTGGTGAAAATGTTGGATAAAAATATAGGTGTATATGATTTGCTACGGTAACAGTAATTTAATCAGATGAGAGGTCATATATTAATCATAGAAATATATGGCAGGTGATACCTATAAAAAGGATTTTTAGCTATATGCTGATTATTGGTGCTATGCTTACAATGTTTTTAATGTTCACTGGTGCAGCTGATAATAAAAAGAGCGATTATATCAAGTATGCAGAATTTAATGTGTGTTATAATGCACTTGAAAAGGCTCTGGAGTATGATATAGCCTCTCATAAAAGCGACGAAAAGATTAAGCTTAACTGGATTGAGCTGCTGGCGTATCTTGGTGCAAGGTATGGTGGAGATTTTACAGGCTATAAAGAAGCAGATATGACAGAGCTTGTTGAAAGGCTTAAAAGTGGAGAAAAGCTTACTGATATTACAAAGGGTATGAAGTATTACAAATATTATTACGAGGTTTACAGTGCTGTGCTTGACGGGTTTACGGGCTGGTATATAACCGAAAAGCCAGATGAAAACGGAAACAGGGCAGAGGTTAAGGAATATGGCTTGTGTGTATTTTCTCCGATTGCAAAGGGCTTTGCGTTTTCGCACTATGATGATTTTGGTGCAGGCAGAAGCTATGGCTATAAGCGTAGTCATTTAGGACACGACCTTATGGCGTCAACAGGTACACCTGTAATAGCAACAGAAACAGGTACAGTAGAAATTATGGGCTGGAATCAATATGGTGGCTGGCGAATAGGTATAAGGAGTCTTGATAAAAAACGATATTATTACTATGCACATCTAAGGCAAAACAGGCCATTCCACCCCGATATTAAAGAGGGTAAGGTTGTAAATGCTGGTGAGGTTATAGGCTATGTTGGCAGAACAGGCTACAGCACAACAGAAAATACAAACAACATCACTACAAGTCATCTGCATTTCGGGCTGGAACTTATCTTTGACGAAAGCCAGAAGGAAAGTACAAATGAAATATGGGTAGATTTATACGCAATTACACAGCTTTTGCAAAAGCACCAGAGCAGTGTATACCGAGTACCCGAAACTAAAGAGTTTTACAGCGATTACAGCTTTAAGCCATTAAAGTTGTAGTTATAGTTTGTAACTTATTGGTAAGAATGTAATCATTTTGTATATGTGTATCAACATAGTTACAATACAGCTACAAATTGCACTCCTTATTGACAGTTTAATATTTTTTATATAAAATAAAGCTATAAGCTGTAGAAATACAGTGAAAATATAAGGAGTGGTAAAAAATGAGAAGACATAGTTTAAAATTAACAGCAGTTATATTCAGTTTAGTAATGGTACTTATGCTTTGCTCATGTGACCTGTCACCTGTTCAACATCAGGATAATAAGATGAACCTGTCTTTGGTGGAGCAGATTACTGTTGATATCCAGGAGCAATGTGACTTACCAGAAATGAGAGAGGTAACTGAAGACCAGCTTGCACAGCAGTATGGAATCGATAAAACTGATGTTGGCAGCTTTTCAGCATTTGTTGCAACAGATTCTATGACAAAAGACGAAATAGTAATTATAGAGGCACTTACAGAAAGCGAAGCTAACTCAATCCGTGATTCTTTAGAGGACCATTACAATGTGTTGCTTGACGAAACAAAGCAGTATTTACCTGATGAATACAACAAAATCAAGAATACAGAGGTTGTAAAGGACGGTATCTATGTAAGATTGTTTATTTCTGACAGCAATGACAAAATGGAAGAAATTTACGCAAGTCACATGAGCAATAAATAATCAGATGTTAATATTATTACAGCACTTAGTCCGGGTAACCATATGTTGGTTGCCCGTTTTTTTACAGGCTTTAATAATACGGATTTAACCTGCAAAAATACCCCCGAGCATTTGCTCGGGGGTTAATTATTGCTTAGCTTTAATTATTCAACAGAAACAATGTAGTAATAGATTGGCTGGCCACCGTTGATAACAGTGATATCAATATTAGAATATTTAGCCTTCAGCTGTTCCTTTACTTCCTCTGCCTTTTGCTCTGGTGTGTCTTCACCAAAGATTACTGTGATAAAGGTTGTTTCTTTGTTTACCATATTTTTAATCAGCTTTAATACAGCCTTTTCAGGAGTTTTCTCAGTAAATGTCAGCTTACCATTCTCAAGAGCAATAATTTCGTTCTCTTTAATCTTAGTAGAACCAAACTCAGAATCTCTTGCAGCGTAGGTTACCTGACCAGTTGCTACATCAGCAGCTGCTGATGTCATAAGCTCTGTGTTTTCTTCTACTGATAAATCAGGATCAAATGAAAGCATAGCACTCATACCCTGAGGAATAGTTTTTGTTGGAAGAATAACAACCTGTCTGTCTTCAACCAGAGGAATAACCTGCTGTGCTGACATGATAATGTTCTTGTTGTTAGGCAGAACATATACAGTTTTTGCACCAGTAGCAAGTACAGCCTTCTGGATATCCTCTGTACTTGGGTTCATGCTCTGACCACCATTTACAATGTTGTTACAGCCAAGGTCTTTGAACAGTGTGCTTAAACCATTACCAGCAACAACAGCTACAAAGCCGATGTCGTCAACTGGCTCAGCAAACTCAAACTCAGAGTTAAGCTCGTTCTGATGGTCTGTAAGCTCCTTTTCCTTTGCTCTTTCTGCTTCTTCCTCAACCTTACGGTGCTGTTCCTTCATGTTTTCAACCTTAACAGTTAAAAGCTGACCATACTCAAGACCATTTTGCAGAGCAACACCTGGCTTATCTGTGTGTACATGTACCTTGATGATTTCTTCATCGTCTACAACTACAACGCAGTCACCAATTTTTTCAAGAGCATTTTTAAAGTGCTTTATCTTAAACTTAGTATTTCTTTCTTTTTCTACTATAAATTCTGTACAGTATGTGAATGTTATATCGTCATCAAACTCTGCAACAGCTGAAGTATATGAACTGTCATCTGCAAGGCTTAATGTAGCAGTAGTTACATCTTCGTCAAGAATAACACCGTCTCTGATTACAGAAAGCATAGCATCAAAGATAATGCATAAGCCCTTACCACCAGAGTCAACAACACCTGCTCTTTTTAAAACAGGCAACAGCTCAGGAGTTGTCTGAAGAGCCTCATCAGCAGCAATACAAACCTTCTCCCAAAGCTCTTTAACAGAGTTACCCTTTAAAGCACAGCTTTTTGCTTTGTCAGCAGCAAGACGAGCTACTGTAAGAATTGTACCCTCTGTTGGCTTTGCAACAGCATCGTAGGCAAATTCTACACCAAGAGCCAGAGCTGTGGCTACATCGTCAGCAGTAGCTGTTTCTTTATCCTCAAAGCCCTTTGCAATACCCTTGAACAATAAAGAAAGAATTACACCAGAGTTACCTCTTGCACCTCTTAGCATAGCAGAAGCAACAGCCTTACTTACCTCTGCAATGTTTTCGTTGTCCTCAGCTGCAATCATTGCTGTTTTAGCAGCATTAATTGTCATAGACATATTTGTACCTGTATCACCATCAGGTACAGGGAATATATTTAAATCATCTACGGAATGTTTTGACTTAGTTATACTGTTAGCAGCAGAAATTACAGCGTTTTTAAAAATAACACCATTCATCATATAACTTCCTTTCTAAAAATTATATTGTCCGAAAATTTTTAAATAAATATATAACTGAATTACATATATAATCATTATAACATATATCAAACCTAAGTTTCAATAGTTATAGTATTTCTAATGCCTCTATATTTAAAGTTTTTCCACTTTTTTCATCAATCTCAAATAGCAGGCAGTTCATTTTGCAATCACCTGTTGCTAAATCAAAGCGTTGTGGAAGCTTTTCTACAAATTTTTTAATGATAATTTCTTTTTGCACACCAAGAACAGAGTCTATAGGGCCGGTCATACCAACATCTGTAATATAACCAGTACCATTTGGCAGAATAGTAGCGTCTGCTGTCTGAACATGGGTATGTGTGCCAAACATTGCAGAAATTCTGCCGTCAAGATAAAAGCCCATTGCTCGCTTTTCTCCGGTTGCCTCTGCGTGAAAATCGACAATTTTGATTTTTGCTCCAAGCTCATCAGCCTTTTTAATAAGTCTGTCAGCTTCCTTGAAAGGGCAGTCAAGAGGCTCAAGATATGCTGTACCCATC
>JAXJDU010000216.1:0-1958 GCA_036301785.1 Acutalibacteraceae bacterium
ATTAAGCATACCTCTGCCCTGTTTATAACAAAAGCAAAATTTAGGAGAGATTAAAATGGCATACAGTGAAAAAGTTATGGACCACTTTGCTAACCCAAGAAATGTTGGCGAAATTGAAAACGCTGACGGTATAGGCGAGGTTGGCAACGCAAAATGTGGCGATATTATGAAGATGTACATTAAGGTTGACAACAATGTTATTACAGATGTTACCTTTAAAACCTTTGGCTGTGGTGCAGCTATTGCTACAAGCTCAATGGCTACTGAGCTTATCAAGGGTAAAACTATTGATGAGGCTTTAAAGCTTACTAACAAGGCTGTTATGGAGGCTCTGGACGGTTTGCCACCAGTAAAGGTGCATTGCTCTGTACTTGCTGAGCAGGCTATTAAGGCTGCTGTAAGCGATTACTACACAAGACAGGGTATTGACCCTACACCTATTGTTGGTACAATCAAAGAGTGCAGTCACGACCACGACTGTGGCTGCGATTTATAATTTTGCAATAATTAACACTTCAGTTTGCAAGGGAGCATTTTTATGCTCCCTGTTTTTTATACTTTTATACAGCTTTTTAGCTAATTCACAAGACTTTCAGCGTATATTTTTTGTTGTACTGTGTTAAAGTTGTAAAAACATTTTGAAATTTTAAGGATAAGTAGTTGCATTTAGGGTTGCTTTATGATAAAATTTTAGCGTTGGCTATAATAAATAGAAATTTATAGCACAGCAGGTTGCATATATAAGCCGATTCAACATTGGCCATGCATATTATTTTATGTGTGGTGCAATAATAGAAATCAGTGTTGTTTCAGCATATTGTGTTAATAATTTTTATCATTGATTTAAGGAGGATATATTCAATGTCTTATGTAAGCGAACATCTAGAACTACTAAAAAAGAAGAATTCAAACGAACCTGAGTTCATTCAGGCTGCTACAGAGGTTTTAACATCACTAGAGCCTGTATTTGAGCAGAACCCAAAATACGAGGAAAACAGCATTCTTGAGAGAATTACTGAGCCTGAAAGAGTTATCATGTTTAAAGTACCTTGGGTAGATGATAACGGTAAGATGCAGGTTAACAGAGGTTTCAGAGTACAGTTCAACAGTGCTATCGGTCCTTACAAGGGTGGTCTAAGACTTCATCCTTCTGTAAATCTTGGTATTATTAAATTCCTGGGCTTCGAGCAGATTTTCAAAAACTCTCTTACAGGTCTACCAATCGGTGGTGGTAAGGGTGGCTCTGACTTCGATCCTAAGGGTAAGAGCGATAAAGAAATCATGGCTTTCTGCCAGAGCTTTATGACAGAGCTGACAAGACACATCGGTGCAGACACAGACGTTCCAGCTGGTGATATCGGTACAGGTGCAAGAGAGATTGGCTACATGTTTGGTCAGTATAAGAGACTAAAGAATGTTTACGAGGGCGTTCTGACAGGTAAGGGTCTTACTTACGGTGGTTCTCTTGCTAGAACACAGGCTACAGGCTACGGTCTGCTTTACTTCACAGAGGAAATGCTGAAGAAGAACGGCTATGACCTGAAGGGCATGACAGCTTGCGTATCTGGTGCTGGTAATGTTGCTATCTACGCTACAGAGAAGGCTATGCAGCTAGGTGCTAAGGTTGTTACACTATCTGATTCAACAGGCTGGATTTATGACGCTGAGGGTATTGACCTTGACGCTGTTAAGGAAATCAAGGAAGTTAAGAGACAGAGACTATCTGAGTACAAGAACTACCGTCCAAACGCTGAGTACCACGAGGGTAAGTTTGACTGGTCAGTTAAGTGTGATATTGCTCTGCCATGTGCTACACAGAACGAGCTTCTGCTTGACGACGCTAAGAGATTGATTGCTAACGGTGTTATTGCTGTTTCTGAGGGTGCTAACATGCCTACAACTCTTGACGCTACACACGAGCTACAGAACAACGGTGTTCTATTTGCTCCTGGTAAGGC
>JAXJDU010000217.1:0-3965 GCA_036301785.1 Acutalibacteraceae bacterium
CTGCTTCGCAGTCACATAAAGACACGCACAAACCAAAACTTAAAGTTTGGGTAAAGCCTTTTTAAAGGCTTTTGGGGTCGAGGGGTAACACCCCTCGTGGGATTTTAAAGGGCAACGCCCTTTAACTTCTAGTTTTTCCTAAAAATGCCACTAAAAATGGCATTTTTAAATATTCTTGAGGCGTTTAGGGCGTTGCCTCATGTAACCAATTTACGCAGTAAATTGATTGCGTAAACCCACAAGGGCTTTGCCCTTGACCCACCAGCCTTTAAAAAGGCTGGACCTAAACTTTATGATTATCTCTCCTTAGGTGTGAGCGTCAGCTCACAGCTAAACTACAATTTAGTAACTCAAAAATACTAAAACACTCCAAAAGCTATATTTTTACTTCTGGAGTGTTATTTTTTATCTGTTCTTTTATCTTATCAACGCTGTGCCTCAAAGGTTGTGCCTGGATTGTGACCCTCTACTAAATCATACAGCACCTGTGGGTTACTGCCATTTACTATGCAACATTCAATACCGGCATTTGTAGCAACCTCTGCTGCTGATATTTTTGATGACATTCCACCTGTGCCACGGTTAGAGCCTGTACCACCTGCCATGTGCTTTATTTCGTCAGTAATCTTTGGCACACGCTTCAACAGCTTTGCGTATGGGTCTTCTCTTGGATTTGTTTCAAACAAGCCGTCTATATCTGTTAAAATAACAAGCATATCGGCATCTACTACCTTGGCAACAAGTGCAGAAAGCATATCGTTATCGCCAAAGTTTGCTCCCTCAATTTCGTCTGTTGCAACTGTGTCGTTTTCGTTTACTATTGGGATAATGCACATATCTATAAGAGTTTTAAAGGTATTAAGTGCGTTTGTTCTTAAAATAGGGTCATCAATTACATCTCTTGTAAGCAAAACCTGTGCTACTGTGTTATTATACTCACCAAATATTTTATCGTACATAAACATAAGCTCGCACTGTCCTACAGCAGCTAATGCCTGACGCTCTGGTGTTGATGTAGGACGCTCCTTTAAACCAAGCTTACCAATACCAACTCCAACTGCACCTGAGCTTACAAGTACAATCTGATTACCTGCATTCTGTAAATCGCTTAACACTCTGCACAGCTGCTGCACTCTGCGTAAATTCAGCTTGCCGTTTTCGTATGTTAAGGTAGAAGTACCAACCTTTATAACAATTCTTTTCTTTTCCATTTCTATCACCTTTTATATAAAGTATTAATAAACAAACAGCTTCATTATTTTAAGACTATTTAAGATTTTAGCATAAAAAAGCAATAAAGTAAACAACAAGCTTTCAAAAACTGAAAGCTTGTTGTTTCTTGTTATACAGCTATTGATTATAGTGCATCGCCAAAGCCTGAAGCAAATCGTTACACCAGCTGTGCCAACATAACTCAAAAAAGTCATCAGATATATCAGATTGATAATAAAAAAGAGTACAGAAAAATCTGCACTCTTTAATAACCCATAATATTCAGTTATCAGAAATAAACATCCATTCTGAACTCGAACTCGCCATTGATTACACAGTAAGCTGCGTTCTCCTGTGGCTTCAGGTATACTGTTACAGAAGCAATCTCTGCATCCTCGTTCTCTGCAAGGAATACCTTTTTAACATTCTCAACGATAGTAGCATACTGCTCCTGAACACCGTTGAACTCTACATAGAAATCAACTGTTGGCTCTGCAGCCTTCTTCTTTCTTGTTGTAGTTGTCTTCTTTGTAGCTGTTGTCTTTGTTGCAGCAGCCTTAGTTGTTGTCTTCTTAGCAGCAGTCTTCTTTTCAGGAGCCTCTGTCTTCTCCTCAACTGGAGCCTCAACCTTTGTAACAACCTCTGCCTCTACTGGTGCCTCAACAGGTGCTTCAACCTTTGTAGCTGTTTTCTTTGTTGTAGTCTTCTTTGTAGTAGCCATGAAAAAATACCTTCTTTCAATCGAATAAAATTAATATTTAATAGTCCTCAACATACCCATACAGAATACCTGTATGAAGCTTACTTGTACATTATATAATCAACAAAAGTAAATTGTCAAATGATTATAAAAAATTCCATTTCTACAACAAATTTACCGAATTTTAAAAACACAATTTAGTAATTATAACAACTAAACTGCACTACTTTTACACTATTATTCATTTTTTCAGCTATTAATATATGCTTTAATATCGCATTACAGGGTTAATTTTATTAATCCGGCAAATAAAGCTGTAACACCGAAAATAAAAATCATATAACTTCTATTTTGCTGTTGTTAAAGCTACTTATTAATGATATAATTATATTGTATTTTACACTTGGCAGTATTTGCTTTTAATATTGCCGAAAAATAAATTAAAAGGATGATAAAAATAAAATGATTACAGTTTCTAATGTAAGTATTAATTTTAGCGGAACAGATTTATTCAAAGAGGTTGACCTGAAATTCACACCTGGCAACTGCTATGGTGTAATTGGTGCCAACGGTGCTGGTAAGTCAACATTTTTAAAGGTGCTGACAGGTGAGCTTGAGCCAACAACAGGTGATGTTATTATTCCTGACGGTGAGCGTATGAGTGTACTTAAGCAGGATCACTTTGCTTTTGATGAGTACACTGTACTTGATACAGTTATCATGGGTAACATGAAGCTTTACAGCATTATGAAAGAAAAGGACGAGCTGTACGCAAAGCCTGATTTCAGCGATGAGGACGGTATAAGAGCAAGTGAGCTTGAGGCTGAATTTGCCGAGATGGACGGTTGGGAAGCAGAAAGCGACGCTTCTAAGCTTATTCAGGGCTTAGGTCTTACAGAGGATATTCTATATTCACAGATGAGCACACTTACAGGTAACGAAAAGGTTAAGGTACTGCTTGCACAGGCACTATTCGGCAATCCGGAAATTCTGATGATGGACGAGCCTACAAACAACCTTGACATTATGGCTATCTCTTGGCTTGAGGATTTCCTTATGGATTATGAGGGTACTGTAATTGTAGTAAGCCATGACCGTCACTTCCTGAATACAGTATGTACACATATGGTAGATATCGACTATGGTAAGATTAAGATGTATGTTGGTAACTACGAATTCTGGTATGAGTCAAGCCAGATGGTACAGGCTATGATTAAGCAACAAAACAAGAAAAACGAAGAGAAAATCAAAGAGCTACAGAACTTTATCGCTCGTTTCTCTGCCAATAAATCAAAGTCAAAGCAGGCTACTTCAAGAAGAAAGCTTCTTGATAAGCTGACAGTTGAAGAAATGCCAGCTTCAAGCAGACGCTACCCATTTGTCGGCTTTAATCAGGACAGAGAGGTTGGTAAGGAAATTCTTGCGGTTGAAGGTCTGTGCAAGAAAATTGATGGCGAGGATGTACTGAAAAATGTATCCTTCAGAGTTGAAAAGGGCGACAAGATTGCATTTATCAGTGACAAGGAAACATCAGTTACAGCTCTGTTTGAAATTCTTATGGAGAATGACAAGGCTGACGCTGGTACATTCAAGTGGGGTGTAAGCACAAGCACATCTTACTTCCCTAAGGATAATTCAGATTATTTCAACGACTGTAACGATTCAATTCTTGATTGGCTGGAGCAGTATAATGTAGGCTCTGACCACACAGAAACATACCTGAGAGGCTTTTTAGGCAGAATGCTATTCAGTGGTGAAGATGTATTCAAACCTGTTAAGGTACTTAGTGGTGGCGAGAAGGTTCGTTGTATGCTTTCTAAAATGATGATGGGTGGTGCAAATGTTCTTGTACTTGACCAGCCTACTAACCATCTTGACCTTGAATCTATCACAGCAGTAAACAAGGGTCTTACAAACTTCCCTGGTATTGTTCTGTTTACATCACACGACCACGAATTTATTTCAACTGTTGCAAACAGAATTATCTTTATTCAGGAAGACGGCATTAAGGATATTACATCTGGCTATGACGACTATCTGGCTGAGAATAATC
>JAXJDU010000218.1:0-8641 GCA_036301785.1 Acutalibacteraceae bacterium
AAAGGCTTTACCCAAACTTTAAGTTTTGGTTTGTGCGTACCCCGACAAATTCCAATTTATAAAGAAAGGGTATATATTTATGTCTATACTTAATTGTGATAGTGTAACAATGAGCTATGATGGAAATATAGTGCTTAAGGATTTAAGCTTTAAAATAAATGCTGGTGATTATCTGTGTATAGTCGGAGAAAATGGCTCGGGCAAAAGTACACTGGTAAAGGGAATTTTAGGCTTGCATACACCAGATTATGGTCAGTTTGTTTTTGGCGATGGATTAAAGCAACAGGAAATAGGATATCTGCCACAGCAAACGCTTGTGCAAAAGGATTTTCCTGCTTCTGTATGGGAGGTAGTGTTGTCGGGCAGACTGAATAAAAAGAAGCTTGCAGGCTTTTATAATAAGCACGATAAGGAAATAGCAGAGAAAAACCTTGTGAAGCTTGGTATTCCTAATCTTAAAAAGAAGTGCTACCGTGAGCTGTCTGGTGGTCAGCAGCAAAGAGTTTTGCTGGCAAGAGCGTTATGTGCTACTGGTAAGCTTATTTTACTGGACGAGCCTGTTGTGGGTCTTGACCCGTTGGCAATGGCACAGATGTATTCAATCATCAAGGATTTGAATAAAAAGGATAAAATAACGGTTGTTATGGTTTCGCATGATATTGTAAGTGCTGTTGCAGACGCTACACATATTCTGCATTTGTGTGTAAATGGCGAAATGTTTTTTGGCACTACCGAGGAATATAAGCACAGTGAGCTTGGCAGCAGATTTTTATATCATAACTGCCATTGCGATGAATGTGAGGACCATCTTAAAAAGCATTTACATTCAGATAGCAGTAATGGAGGTGCAGTATAATGTCTTTGCTTTCAATGTTTAGTTACGAATTTATGGTGCGTGCTTTAATTGTGGGTATTCCTGTTGCGTTGTGCTCAGCATTGCTTGGTGTAAGCCTTGTATTGAAAAGATACTCAATGATAGGCGACGGGCTTTCTCATGTTGGTTTTGGTGCGTTGGCTGTGGCTTCTGCGTTTAATTGGGCACCATTGCCTGTGGCTATTCCTATAGTTGTGCTTGCAGCCTTTTTGCTGTTAAGATTAAGTGAAAACAGCAAGATAAATGGTGATTCTGCAATTGCTATTATCTCTAGCAGTGCACTGGCCATTGGTGTTACAGTTGCAACAATGCAAAAGGGAATGAATACAGATATAAGCAATTATCTGTTTGGCAGTATAGTTGCTACATCTGATTTTGACGCAATACTAAGTGTTTTGCTGTCTGCCGTTGTTATATTGGTGTACATAATTTTCTATAACAGAATTTTTGCAGTTACCTTTGATGAAAAATTCTCGAAGGCTACAGGCACAAAAGCAGAGCTGTATAATGTTATTATAGCTGTACTTACTGCACTTACAGTTGTGCTTGGTATGCGAATTATGGGTACATTGCTTATTTCAAGCCTTATTATTTTTCCGTCACTTACTGCAATGCAGCTATGCAAGAATTTTAAGGCAGTTGTAATTACAGCGTCTGTATTGTCGGTTGTTTGCTTTTTTGCAGGTATTGCTATTTCGTTTCTTTATAGTACACCTACAGGTGCAAGCATTGTAATTGTAAACCTTGTTGCATTTATTCTGTTTGTTTTAATAAGGAAGCTTAAAAGCTGATAAGTGCAAATAGCTATTTGTACATTTGTTAGTCTGTATTTAACAATTATTTGTGCAATATGTGGCTAACGGTGTCGAAAAATTGTGCAAGATTTTGTGCAAAGTGATTTGTTTATTTTCACTATTTGTGATATAATACATCGTATGTTATGGAGGCGATAAAATGGCAAAAAAAGAGCGTCAGTCTGGCATAGAATTGCTTAGAATTATTGCCATGATACAGATAATATATCTTCATCTGTATTTGTATGGCAATATGCATTCAGCTGCTGTAGGTGCAGGCGATTTAGACGGATTTTTAGTAACCTTTGTATGGGGCTTTTGCAGAGCACCAGTAGACCTGTTTATAATGATATCGGGCTATTTTATGATAACTGCAAAGTTTGATATAAAGAAAACAATCAAACGAGCTGCCACTACCTATGGTGCTATGATTTTTTACTCGTTAGCTATATCGGTGGCATATTTTATATTAAACCCCGATAAGGTAACAACTGTGTCAGTTGCTAAGGCTATATTCCCGTTAACATCAAAAACATGGTATTTCTTAAGCAACTACATCATAATATTATTGTTAAGTCCTTTTCTTAACAGAATGTTGACAACGCTGACTAAAAAGGAATATCTATATTTTATAGGTATAGTTTTTGTTGTAATGAGTGTGTGGTCTACAGTGGCTTCTATTCAGGGTCTGAATAAGGTATTCCAGATAAATAAAATAGTTGACCCATACTACGGTAAAAGCGTAGGAGGATTTTTGCTTTGCTACTTTATAGGTGGATACTTAAGATTATTTGTTCCGACAAAGGAAAATCCAGAGAAAAAGCACAATCTGAAGTTTAAGTATCTTATTTTATTCGCATTGCTATGTATAGCAGATGTAGGCTTGAATTATGCCTTTGAAGGATACGGCAAGGTGTTTGGTATGTTTAATAACCCACTTGTTGTAATTGAAGCAGCGTGTCTGATTTTGTTCTTCAGAGATTTCAAGTTCAGTTCAAAGCCGGTAAATGTAATAGCTGGTACAACACTTGGAATATACGCAATACATGAGCACGCTTATGTGCGTAACTGGCTATGGGATATATTTGACTTCAGCGACAAGGTATTATACGACACACTTATTTATGTGCCACTTGCTATAATAGTTTGTCTGGCAGTATTTGTAGTGTGCAGTATTGTAGAGCTTGTAAGATTAGAGATTTTTGCGTTTTTCTCTAAGCTGTTTTCATCAGCGAAAAAGGATTGATTTTTATACCTGTTGATTAAGCAGGTTTTCAGGATGGTATTTTAAAGAAGGTTTTTGGTACAGATGCATTTTTAAAGCAATGCAATTCTTTAAAAAGAAAGAGGGGAAAGAGATTATAGCTTGGTATAATCTCGTGTTTATGACAAATTTATCTGCAAATGCAGACGGTAAATTTCTGCAGGAAAACTATCATTCAGTAGGTGACTACTATAATGCAAAGGAAATTTACCCACTATATAATGGTAATGATTTAGGTGCTACCTATACAAAGGAGCAGACTGTTTTTAAGGTTTGGGCACCAAGTGCAAGCAGTGTTTCACTGAATTTATATAAAACAGGCTCTGATGTTGAGCATGGAGCTTGTAAATTTCTATCGACATATATGAAAAAGAACCCAGCCAATGGTGTGTGGAGTATAGCTGTTTCAAGCGATTTAAAGGGTGTTTATTACACATATACAGTTGTTGTAGATGGTGTAGAAAGAGAAACACAGGATGTTTACTCAAAGGCTGTAGGCGTAAACGGTAACCGTTCTATGGTTGTAGACCTGAAGGCAACAAATCCAGAGGGCTGGGAAGATGACCGCCATGTGCTTGTAGATAAGCCTACAGATGCAGTAATCTGGGAGGTTCATGTGCGTGATTTCTCAATAAGTAAAACATCAGGTGTTAACCGTGAAAACAGAGGTAAATACCTTGCGTTTACTCAGCGTGGTACAAAGGTAAACAGAAGAAAAAATATTTCTTCATGTGTAGAATATCTTGTAGAGCAGGGTGTTAACTATGTACATCTGAACCCTGTATTTGACTTTGGCTCTGTAGATGAGGCTATGCAGACATCTCAATACAACTGGGGCTACGACCCTGTAAACTTCAATGTGCCAGAGGGTTCTTACGCTACAAATGCAGCACAGGGTGATATAAGAATAAATGAATTCAAGCAAATGGTACAGGCGTTGCACGACAGAGGCATTGGCGTAATTATGGATGTTGTATATAACCATGTTTACTCTGCAGGCGATAGCTGCTTTGAGAAAACTGTACCTGGCTATTACTTCAGAATGTATTCCAAGTACGAATACTTTAATGGCAGTGGCTGTGGTAATGTTACTGCTTCTGATAAGGCAATGTTCAGAAAATATATGATAGATTCAATTACCTACTGGGCTGATGAATACCATATAGATGGCTTCAGATTTGACCTTATGGGCTGTCACGATGTTGACACAATGAATAAAATCAGAGAAGCCCTTGACGAAATCGACCCAAGAATTTTAATGTACGGTGAGCCTTGGATGGCTGACTGGATGGGTAACGGTATTCATGGTGATTTTGCCTGTGTAAGTGCAAACGCATACAAGGTAAGCCCAAGAGTTGGTATGTTCAGCGATAAGATAAGAAACTCACTTAAGGGTAATACAGACGATGAGTCTATCGGCTACATTCAGGGTGCTGCTCATATCAATAACGACATCAAGTCTGGTATGCTTGGTGGTGCAAGTGATATTTTTGGCAGATGGGCAAGACAGCCAATGCAGTGTATCACATATAACTCAGCACACGATAACCTGACACTATGGGATAAAATCCTGAAATCAAACGGCAGCAACGACTATAACGGTCTTAACCATATTCTGCTGGCACAGAATAAGCTTTCTGCTGTTATTGTGCTTACATCTCAGGGTGTGCCATTCTATCTTGCTGGTGAAGAATTTGCCAGAACAAAGTACGGTGACCACAACAGCTATAAATCACCAGACAGCGTAAATAAGATTGACTGGACACGAGTGCAGAAGTACGATAATCTTGTTAAATATTATAAGGGTCTGACCGAGCTCAGAATGTCATATTCACCATTCAGAGCAGGTGATGAGTCTGCAGCTGCTAATACCTACTTTGTAGAAAATGGCAGTGCAATAGCCTATACAATAAGAAATACAACAGAAAACGCTCACAAGGAATGGGGTACAGTTGCTGTGCTTGTAAACAATGCACCTGTACCAAAGGCTTTAGAGCTGAGAGTTAACGGTGATGTAACACCTGACAAGTGGGCTGTAGTAGTAAACAGTGACAGAGCAGGTGTAGAGCGTCTGGGTACTATTAACGGCAATGTAATAAATGTACCACCAAGAAGTGCGTTGGTATTGGTTGACGACAGCACCTTTGACAGATTGAAGAAGGTAGATAAGAGCTACCGTACAGTTGTTATAAAGCATATAGACAAAGACCATGATAAGGTTATCAAAGAGGTATCTTCTCACTATATCAAGGGTACAACCTACCGTGCTTATCCATATAACAGTATGCTGTTTGACTACACACTTATGGGCCACGATGGTGAGCTTAGTGGTATAGTAGGGGATAAGGATATAGAGATATGCTTCTATTACAAAAAAGACGAAAGAGAAACCTTTGTGCTTTCTACCCGACAGATTACCGATGACGGTACACCTATTATGCCAACATCAAGCAGAAAGCTTAAAAAGGGTGACAAGTACGCAGTAAAGCATACATCTGTACAGGGCTACGAGCTTGACACCGACAAGCTGCCACAGGCGTTAGGCGTAATAAAAGAGGATACAACAGTAACCTATATATATAAGCCGGTTGAGCTTTCTCCACTAAGAATACATTATTATAATGTAAACAGCTGGATGGCACCTCATGTTTATGTATATGACGAAAGAGGTGGCTCTGCAAGACCACTCAGCGAGCAGTGGCCAGGTACTGAAATGAACGTAGAAAACAACAACGGCTGGTGGAGCTTTGGCGACCTTGATATTGACGAGGCACAGGTAATGTTCAGCGACGGTATTTTTGCACAGGACCCAGGTGCTAACCACCCAGGCTATAAGGTTTCTGGCGAGGTTTGGGTAAAGGACCAGAAGGTTTACTTTAACTCAAAGGTTGTTATAAGCCATGTTGACATTTATGGCACCAAGCTTGTTGATGATGTAGTAATATATGGTCAGAACAAGTGCAGTGACGATACCTATATAGCTATGCCTATAAAGGAGCTTGGCAGAGTGCTTAACAGCATTGGCGAGGTTTCTGGTGCATGGAGCACAACAGTAGAAAATGTTGTTTTTGTATACGATACAAAAAAGCATAAAAAATCAAAATAAAATAAACAGATAACAAAAAACCACAGGCTAAGCAAAATCTGCTGAACCTGTGGTTTTGTATTTAGAGAGATAAGAAGATAATTCGGAATTTACTTAATCGCATTTTCATTCTTAGTTTGGTTGTAATGTATCTTTATTAGATTAAAAACAACAAAAATGAAAGAAAGAATAATGCCGTAAGAAAACCCAAATATATGTGTTAAAACAGACGACCAATTATCATTTGCTATAATGAAATATATAATAGTTATTAGCACATCTACTCTATACCATTTACACTTAAATTGTTCTGGAAAGCGAAGATAGCACACTACAAGAGTAGCAATTAGTGCAAATATTCCTCCAGACGCACCTCCTCCGTAGTTTGGTTCTGCACTTGACACAATCCAAGAAAAGGTTATTTCTGCAAATATATCACTCACAAAGAAAAAGAATAGAGTTTTCCATTTTCCTATAAATGGAGTTAATAAAGAGCCGACAGCCAACAACCCAATAATATTTCCAAATAAATGATATAACCCATAGTGAAGAAATGAACACGTAAACCATCTATAATATTCTCCATTAATAAAATTCAGGCTACAAGCTCCAAGCATATCATTAATCTCTGGCTTAATCTCTTTCACAATATATACAGCTATAAATGTGATTGAAAGAAAAACGGCAACCGCATTATGCTGAATCCATCTGATTACTTTTGAATGCATTTTATACCCCTCCAATTAGAACGGAATTTCAAGACTGTCTAACAGTTCACCAAATTCAAGTTTATCTACTATTATTCACCGTTGATTGCCCTTATTCTGTCTATGAGCTTTGGCATAGCTGTTTCAAAGTCTACGCCATACCAATGGTAATTTTCGTTTTTAAGTGTAGCCTTTATGCAGTCAACTGTAAAATCAACTGCAATTTTAAGTGCGTCCTCTTTGCTTATGTTATTTTGCATTAAAGCACCTGTAAAGGCTGACGCAAAAATATCACCTGTACCATGAAAGCTGTTTGGCAGCTTTTCGGTGTAGTATTCAAAAAATGTGTTAGTTTCGCTGTTGTACGACATTACACCCAGCTTGTCATCATCAAGCCTTACACCAGTTAAAACGCAATATTTACAGCCCTGCTTGCTTAAATCAACAAGCACCTGCTGTATAAACTCTCTGCTGTAGCTGTCGCCTACATAAGGGATTTTAAGCATATAGCAAGCCTCGGTAAGGTTTGGCACAATAACATCTGCCTTTGCACACAGGCTTGTCATTTCCTCTACAAAATCAGTTGTAAAGCCCTTGTATAAATTGCCGTAGTCTGCCATTGCAGGGTCTACAACAATAATATTATTATCAGTTTTAAAATCCTCAAAAAGCTTACTCATAAGCTCAATTTGCTTTACAGAGCCAAGATAGCCTGTATAGATTGCGTCAAAGCCGATACCAAGCTTTTTCCACATTTCTGTAACAGGCTTAATACCGTCTGTAAGGTCGTTGAATGTAAAGTCAGAAAAAGCTGTATGACCCGAAAGCACAGCAGTAGGAATTACAGCTGCCTCTACACCCATAGCTGAAATTATAGGCAGTGCAACAGTAAGCGAGCATTTACCAACGCAGGAGATATCCTGCACAGTAACAATTCTTTTCATTACAAGACCTCATTAATAGAAAAATGCTTTAATTACCTTTAATGTTTCTTCGGCAGCTACTACCTTGAATTTTTCAAAATCCATATAATCATTATCGTCAACAGTGTCTGAAATAGCTCTTAAAATTGCAAAAGGGATTTCGTTACGGTAGCATACCTGACCAATGGCAGCACCCTCCATTTCGCAGCAATACGCTCCGAAAAATTCGCCTATTTCAAGTCTTGCTGCCTTGCCTGATACAAACTGCTCGCCAGACGCTACAGTTTCAAGATATACATTTATGTTTGCAAGGTCTTTTTTACACTCGTTGTAAATCTTCTCAGAAAGCTCCTTGTCAGCCTGTATGTAGGTTATAATTTCGTCAGAAAATTGTATAGTACCTCTTGCAAAGGCTTCACCCTGACCCTCGTCTACAAGGCATTTGTTATCGTGATGTACAACTGCACTTGAAACAACAATATCGCCGATATTCAGCTTTTTGTTAAGTGCACCAGCAACGCCTGTGTTGATAACAGCTGTTACATTATAATTCAGAATCATAGTCTGTGCACACATTGCAGCGTTTACCTTGCCCACACCACACTGTGCCACAACGCACTCTTTACCGTTTATTTTACCCTTATAGAAGATAATCTTACTTACAGTATTAACCTCTATATCTGTCATAAGTGACTTTATACCGTCAATTTCAATGTCTAATGCACCTATTATACCAAGCATAATTTCATTCTCCTTTTTATTTAATGTAATAATCGTGAAAGTGAGGATACGCACAAACCAAAACTTAAAGTTTGGGTAAAGCCTTTTTAAAGGCTTTTGGGTCATGCAACCAATTTGTGAAGCAAATTGATTGCGTAAACAAGCACTGTGTGCTTGTTTACATAAAATAACCCCTTGTGGGATTTTAAAGGGCAAAGCCCTTTAACTCATAGTTTTTTTCTAAAAATGCCATTGAAAATGGCATTTTTAAATA
>JAXJDU010000219.1:0-6910 GCA_036301785.1 Acutalibacteraceae bacterium
CACCTGTTATGTTTGGCTTGTGGTTGAATGGATAATCGAATAAATTAATCACACTGCCACAGGCACCAGCCTTTGGATTTTTAGCACCAAAGTATAGGTTGCGTATTCTGGAATTTATAACAGCACCACTGCACATAGGGCAAGGCTCAACGGTTACATAAAGGTCACATTCCCACAGTCGCCAGCCACCAAGCTTTTCGCAGGCGTTATAAATCGCTATAGCCTCTGCGTGTAGCATTGCGTTTTTATCTGTATCCCTTTTATTGTAGCCTGTGCCTACAATCTCACCGTTGCGTACAACCACAGCACCAATAGGCACCTCGTCTTCATTAAAAGCCTGCCTTGCAAGCTCTAATGCTTTACTCATAAAAAGCTCCTGCTCTGTCATGGTGAAACTGCTGCAACAATACACATCGCAATAGTGTATATAGTGAAGATAATCATACATGGTGTTAAGAAGCTTGCTCTGATTTTTTGGCTCATAGTAAGCTGACCTTCTGGCTTTTCAAGTGTAAAAAGATTATTCTGATGTTTTCTGATAAGCAAAATTATACATATGAATCCTGCAATTAAAAATGCAAAGGCGATACCACTGTTTACAAGAGAATTGATATTCTCGTTTGTGATTACATTCTCTAAAGTTTCTTGCAAAAAGGCGAGTGAATTATTTACAAAGTGGATTATAACTGCTGGTATGATAGAATTTGATTTTACTGTTACATAGCCAAGCACCAGACCAGTCAAGAAGGTAACTGGTGTCTGTAAAAAGTTAGCGTGTGCAAAGCCGAATAGTATCGAAGAAATTATAATCGCAAATGCATCACCGTACTTTCTTAAACTACCTAATATTGCACCTCTGAATAAAAATTCCTCTGCTATAGGTGGCACCAGTGCAAGTGCAAAGTAGTAAATGATATTACCCACTACACCCTCAATTTCACCATAGCTTGGCATATTGTTTTCAAAACCAAATATACCAAGATTAAGATTCATAAGGCTTAAAAGCAGATTAAAAACAAACGCAAAGCCCATTCCGGCAAATGTGTATTTGATGATATCTGATATTTTAACCTTGTTTACCTGAAGTGCATCATCAATTCTTAATCTGAAAAACTTGATTGTTATAACACCAGCAATACCCATGCCTACAAGTGATACAATAGCATTGATGATATACAATGCTATCGGCTCGATTCCCTGAATATAGCCGGAATTATTCATGTCATATGCACTTGTGAATGACAGTGGAAACATCAACAGAGTTGCAATAACCTGTGTAAGACCAGCAAAAATAAGTGCTCCTCCTGCTACCTTATTAGCAGCTGATTTGATTTTTTTGCGTTCCTCTTCTTTTTTTCGTTCCTTTTCAAGCTGTTCAAGGTCAATGCCAAAGCTTATTGGCATAGCATTTACACCATAATTAACTGGCTGGCTATAATTGACAAAGCCGCCATTAAACTGATTACCAACACAGCCGACATTAGCAGGCTGAAACCCCTGTGCAGGGATATACTGCTGATTTTGTTGATTATTATACACAGGCTGAGTAAGATTACCGTTAACAGGCACACCTGTGTTATTGTAAAAATTATTCATTTTTTAACACCTCACTTATCCATTATATCATTTTAAACTTACAAAAACAATATATTTACCTTTATTTACAATTGCTTAATAATTATTGTTTTCAAATTGATAAAATAGCAGAAATTTGTAAAAGCATTAATTTTTATATATGTATAAATAGTGAATATTACTTGATTATATACAGATTTATGGTATAATAAAGGTTAATTAATTATGCACCTTAACATTATAAATAAAAAAAGGGATGATAACAATGAAGTCAAAACTATCTCGCAGACAAGCCAGAGAGCAAGCATTTTTGCTGGCATTTGAAAGAAATTTTAAAATCGAAACAATACAGGAGTTAATCGAAACTGCTGTAGAAAGCAGAGATTTTGAAGTGGACGATTTTGTGATTGAGCTATTAAACACAATAGAAACAAACGAGGACGCTATAAACACCATGATAGAAGAAAATGCTAACCGTGCGTTACGCAGAATTTCTAAGGTTGCTTTAAGCGTGCTTCAGCTTGCAATTTGTGAACTGAAATTTACTGATATTTCAAAAACAAATGCAGAAAACCCAGTAAGTGTTATTATCAACGAGGCTATTTTGCTGGCTAAAAAATACTCAAGTCCAGAAGAAGCATCATTTATCAATGGAGTTTTAGGCTCTATTGTACGCAATAATGGTTAATTATGAGTAAAACCTATTTAGCAATAGATACAAGCAATTACACTACCTCAACAGCTGTTTATCAGAATGGTAAGATAACACAGGCTAAAAAGCTTCTGCCTGTAAAAGCAGGTGAGCTCGGACTGCGTCAGAGTGACGCTGTTTTTCATCATACAATACAATTACCACAGATGATAGAACAGCTTGCAGAAATTGCACCCGTTGACTCTTTAAGTGCCATTGGTGCTTCATTTACTCCACGCAACGCAGAGGGCTCTTATATGCCATGCTTTACAGTTGGTAGTGGGTTTGCAAGAAGCCTTAGTGCTGTTACAAATACTCCGCTTTATCGTTTTTCACATCAGCAAGGACATATTGCAGCAGCTACTTATTCATCAAATCAGCTTAACCTGTTTAACGAAAAGCATCTGGCATTTCATATTTCAGGTGGCACTACAGAGGCACTTATTGTTACACCCGACAAAGAAAACATACTAAGTGCAACGCTTGTTGGAAAAACGCTTGACCTTAACGCAGGTCAGCTTGTTGACCGTGTGGGGGTAATGCTAGGGCTACCGTTCCCATGTGGTAAGCATATCGAACAGCTTGCACTTAATTATTTTGGTGAAATAAAAACAAAGCCAACCATAAGGGGCTGTGACTGCTGTTTATCGGGTGTACAGAATATATGCGAAAAGATGTATAAAAGCGATGTTTTAAAGGAAGAAATATCTGCCTTTGTTTTAAAATATATTGAGGATACTCTATATAAAATGATAAAGAATATTTTTGCAGAGTATGGCAAAATGCCACTTCTGTTTTCGGGTGGTGTAATGTCTAACAGCATTATACGAAATAACCTTACAGAAAAGCTGGGTGCATATTTTGCACAGCCAGAATTTTCTGCCGATAACGCTGCTGGTGTTGCAGTGCTTACAGCTATAAAAAGCAAGGAAGAAATTATATGAGAAAAAATTCAATACTTACAGTATCACAATTGAATTTTTATACAAAGTCACTCTTGGATTCAGACCCTGTTACATCGCAGGTGATTGTACAGGGTGAAATCTCAAATTTAGTTACACATTATCGTTCAGGCCATATTTACCTGTCACTTAAAGATGACAAGTCTGTGGTAAAGGCTATTATGTTTGCTGGTAATGCCTCAAAGCTTAAATTTGAGCTTGAAGAGGGTATGAGCGTAATTGTAATGGGCAGAGTTTCACTGTATGAGGCTACAGGGCAATATCAGCTTTATATCGAGCAAATGCAGCCAGACGGCATAGGTAATCTTACGCTTGCATTTAATCAGCTTAAAGCAAAGCTTGAAAAAATGGGTCTGTTCAGTCAGGAGTTTAAAAAGGAGCTTCCTCAGTTTCCTCAGACTATAGGTGTAATAACATCAGACACAGGTGCTGTACGACGAGATATCGAAACTGTACTTGCCCGTCGTTTTCCGTTTGCTACAATGATTTTATACCCAGCTTCAGTACAGGGCGAAAACGCAGTGCCAGAGCTGATAAGTGGCATAAAGTATTTTAATAATAAAGCCAATGCCGATGTGATAATCATAGGCAGGGGTGGTGGCTCTATGGAGGATTTATGGTGCTTTAACAGCGAGCAGCTGGCGTATGAGATTTTCAAGTCAGAAATCCCGGTTATCTCTGCTGTTGGTCATGCAACCGATGTTACAATCTGCGATTTTGTAGCAGATAAATCAGCACCCACACCATCTGCTGCTGCCGAGCTTGCTGTGCCAGATACTGCAAAGCTGCTTTACAGCATTATATCATTAAGAAACAGAATGAATAATGCTATGCGATATAAAATAACAACAGAGGAGCAGCGACTTGATAATTTAACAGACAAGCTTGGTACAATGTCTGACAAATACCAGATTTCAGGACTCAGAAGCAGCCTTGATAATCTGACACTAAGATTAAATAATAGTATTAATAATATACTACAGCAAAAAAACGAAGCTTTACAAAGAAATGTTGCTAAGCTGAATGTATTAAGTCCTCTTAACATACTCTCAAGGGGTTACAGCTTAGCCTATAAGGACGACGAAATAATCACTGATATTGACAGTGTAAACATAAACGACAGCATTAAGCTACGCCTTTGTGACGGTATGCTTGACTGTACTGTAAAAGGAATTGATAAAAATGCCAAGAAAAAAGAAAACCTATGAAGACTCACTTTTAAGACTTGAAGAAATTGTAGCAGCCCTTGAAAAGGGAAATATGCCACTTGAAGAGTCGCTGAAGCTTTTTGAAGAGGGTACAGCACTTTCGACATACTGCTATACAGCATTGAATACAGCTGAGCAGAAGGTTATAGAGCTTACAAAAGAGGATATTTCACAGGAAGAGGATTAATATGGAATTAAATGCTAAAATAGAAAATGCTTTGACAGGCTATTTACCAGATAAGGATTGCCTTGAAAAAAATCTTATGCTTTCAATGGAATACAGCCTTACAGCTGGTGGCAAAAGAATACGCCCAAGGCTTGTGCTGGAATTCTGTAAGCTGTGTGGTGGCGATATTGATGAGGCTATGCCACTTGCGTGTGCTTTAGAGATGATACACACATATTCACTTATACACGATGATTTACCTTGCATGGATAACGATGATTTTCGCAGAGGCAAGCCATCTAACCACAAGGTTTACGGCGAGGATATCGCTTTGCTTGCTGGTGACGCACTGCAGGCACTGGCTTTTCAGACTGCAACATCTAAGATTACCCCAGACAATGCATACAGAGTAGCAAGGGCAGTTAATAATCTTGCTTATTACTGTGGTGCCTGTGGCATGGTAGGTGGTCAGGTAATAGACCTTGAAAATGAGGGTAAGGCATCTGGTATAGAGATTCTGAAGGAATTACAATCTAAAAAAACAGGTGCAATAATAAAAAGTGCTTGCGAAATGGGCTGTATAATTGCAGGAGCAGACGAAACAGCAATAGAAAAAGCACGGGAGTTTGGCGAGAGTATAGGACTGGCTTTCCAGATTCAGGACGATATTCTTGACGAAACAGCAGACGAAAGCAAGCTTGGCAAGCCGGTAGGCAGTGACAAGGAAAATGAAAAATCCACCTATGTGTCACTTTTAGGACTGGAAAAATGCAAGGAGCTTGTAGCTGAGCTTACTCAGAAGGCTATTGACAGCCTTGAGTATTTCGGCAACGATTCTACACAGCTTAAACAGCTTGCTTTATCACTTGCAAAACGAGATTATTAATATAGAAATATATCAAAGAATGCAAGTTCAATTCACGATTATTTGAAGAGGGATTCTATATGAAAAAGCCTTATTTAGACTATATAAACAGCCCTTGCGATATTGTAAATTTTACAGACGAAGAATTAAAAGAGTTATCCAGCGAAATACGAGCAAAGCTTATAGAGGTGGTTTCTAAAAATGGTGGACACCTTGCACCAAATTTAGGAACAGTAGAGCTTACAATAGCACTTGAAAAGGTGTTTAACAGCAAAAGCGATTCTATAGTATGGGATGTTGGTCATCAGTGCTATACACATAAGCTTTTAACCGGACGAGCTGGCAGATTTGATACAATCAGAACAGAGGGAGGACTCTCTGGCTTTCCGAAAAGAGATGAAAGCGAATATGACGCATTTAATGTAGGTCATAGCAGTACATCAATTTCAGCAGCCTACGGAATAGCACGAGCAAAAAATATTATGGGTATTAAAGGCTCTACTATTGCTGTAATAGGTGACGGTGCGTTAACTGGTGGTATGGCTTACGAGGGTCTTAACAACGCTGGCAGATTTAAAAAGAATTTTATTGTTGTGCTTAACGATAATAAAATGTCTATTTCAAAAAATGTAGGGGCAATAGCAAGATATTTAAAGGGTATAAGGGTTAAAAAGGGTTATCTTAAAACTAAAATGAGAGTAGAAAGAGTGCTTACAAAAATACCGTTAATTGGTAACCGTACAGCGTCAGCACTTAGAGAGATTAAAACAGATATACGCCTTTCTCTTAACCGAGGAAATATCTTTGAGGATTTAGGCTTTTCGTATTATGGCCCGTTTGATGGTCACGATATAAAAAAGCTCACAGAGGTATTCGAAACAGTAAAGGCGATAGACGGCCCTGTATTGGTTCATGTTATAACTAAAAAAGGTAAAGGCTATGCAATGGCTGAAAGCAAGCCAAATGTATATCACGGTATATCGGCATTCGATATAGAAACAGGCGAGCCTAAGTCTGGAAAAATCGATTATTCATCAGTTTTTGGCACAAAGCTTATAGAGCTTGCAACTAAGCATAAAAACATCTGTGCAATAACTGCAGCAATGGAATCTGGCACAGGACTTTCTGAATTTGCCACAGTTTTCAAAAACAGATTTTTCGATACTGGTATCGCAGAGGAGCACGCAGTAACCTTTGCAGGTGGCTTGGCTACACAGGGTGTGTTACCGTTTTTTGCTGTTTATTCCAGCTTTATTCAAAGGGGAGTAGACCAGATAATACACGATGTAGCAATGCAGAATCTTCATGTTGTTTTTGCAATAGACCGTGCAGGCTTAGTTGGAGAAGACGGCGAAACTCATCAGGGTGTGTTTGATGTAGCTCTGTTGAATCCAGTACCAAATACTACAATATATTCACCAACCTATTTTGATGAGCTTGATA
>JAXJDU010000220.1:0-6096 GCA_036301785.1 Acutalibacteraceae bacterium
AAAGGCTCTTTCAGGTGGTCAGAGACAGCGTGTTGCTCTAGGTAGAGCTATCGTACGTGACCCTAAGGTATTCTTGCTTGACGAGCCACTTTCAAACCTTGACGCTAAACTTCGTGCACAGATGAGAACAGAGATTTCTAAGCTACACCTAAGACTAGGTACAACTTTCATCTATGTAACTCATGACCAGACAGAGGCTATGACAATGGGTACAAGAATCGTTGTTATGAAGGACGGTATTGTACAGCAGGTTAACACACCTCAGCATCTTTACGATTACCCATGTAACGAGTTCGTTGCTGGTTTCATCGGTTCTCCACAGATGAACTTTATCAACGCTACAGTTGGTAAGCAGGATTCTACTTATACTCTATCATTCGACGGCATCACACTTGCTGTTCCTGCTTCTAAGTCAGCAGAGCTAGCTAAGTATGTTGGCAGAGAAGTTGTTATGGGTATTCGTCCAGAGAATGTTTACGATGATATCGAGAGCATTCAGAGATACGCTAACGCTATGGAAGCTAAGGTAGAGGTTACAGAGCTTATGGGTGCTGAAATCTATCTATACCTAACAGTTGGTTCTGCTTCTGTAACAGCTAGAGTTGCTCCAACATCTAAGGCTAAGCCTGGCGATACAATCAAGATTGCATTTGACCTGAGCAAGCTACACATCTTTGATAAGGAAACAGAGAAGAACATCTCTCTTCCAGCTGATCTAAGAGACTAATTTATAAAATTCATCCCACCTGTTAATTCAGGTGGGATTTTTATTTGCGTGTTTTCTGTTTTTATACAGCGTGTATTGACAAATATATATAATATTGCTATAATAATAGAAATAATATATTTAAACCGTTGAAGTGGGAATAACGGCGATTATGCCTATACAGAGAGCCTGCGTTGCTGAGAGTCGGGTAAGAATACAGGTCGTCAAATGGGCCACTGAGGGTGCAGTGAAATGCGTATGTGTAAAATACGCAAAGTATTCTGCAACGCACAGGCATGCGTTAGTTGCCGGGAATATGCTTGTATTCTTGCTAAGTGTGCAGAGTTTTCTCTGCAAATTCAAGGTGGCACCGCGGATAAAGTATTTTATTCGTCCTTGACAGATTATATTTTTCTGTCAAGGGCGTTTTTTGTTTTAGCTCTGATAGAAAAGCTAAGGAGAAAGCTATTATGATTTTACTTACCAGACGATGGCGTGGCTTGCTATGATTTAACTGAAAACACAGCTTTTATAGATAATTTTATTTTTTGGAGGAAATAGCTATGATACAGAACAACATTAACTTTGACACATATTTTAAAAATTACCCAGATAAAAACGGTTACTTCGGCAAATACGGTGGTGCATATATTCCACAGGAGCTGAAGGCTGCAATGGAAGAAATTACAGACGCTTACTTTACAATCTGCAAATCAAGCAAGTTTATCAGCGAGCTTCGCAGAATTCGCACAGAGTTTCAGGGCAGACCAACACCTATTTCATATCTTGAAAGACTATCATCAACTCTTGGCAATGTTCAGCTATATGTAAAGCGTGAGGACTTAAACCACACCGGTGCTCATAAGCTTAACCACTGCATGGGTGAAGCTTTGCTGGCTAAATATATGGGCAAGAAAAAGGTTATTGCAGAAACCGGTGCTGGTCAGCACGGTGTTGCTTTGGCTACTGCTGCTGCTTATTTCGGCCTTGAGTGCGACATCTACATGGGTGCTGTAGACATTAAAAAGCAGGCTCCTAATGTTGCGAGAATGAAGATATTAGGTGCAAATGTTATAGAGGTAACTCATGGCCTTGCAACTCTTAAAGAGGCTGTAGACGCTGCTTTTAAGGCTTATAGCGAGGATTACAAAAACTGCGTATACTGCATTGGCTCTGTGCTTGGTCCTCACCCATTCCCTATGATGGTGCGTGACTTCCAGAGTGTTATTGGTATAGAGGCAAGAGATCAGTTCACAAAGATGACTGGCGAGCTACCTGATGCTATTGTAGCGTGTGTTGGTGGTGGTTCAAACGCTATGGGCTTCTTCTCTGGCTTTTTAAACGACCCTGTAGACATTTACGGTGTAGAGCCACTAGGTAGAGGCACAGCTCTTGGTGACCACGCAGCAAGCCTTAAATACGGCACAGAGGGCATTATGCACGGTTTCAACAGTATTATGCTTAAGGATGAAAACGGTGAGCCTGCACCTGTATATTCAGTTGCAAGTGGTCTTGATTACCCTTCATCTGGCCCTGAGCACGCATTCCTGCACGACTTAGGCAGAGTTAAGTATGATGTTGTAGATGACGAAGAGACAATAAACGCATTCTTCACACTTTCTAAGCTTGAGGGTATTATCCCTGCTATCGAAAGCTCTCACGCTGTAGCCTACGCAATGAAGCTTGCAAAGGAAATGGGCACAGGCTCTGTACTTATTAACCTTTCTGGCAGAGGCGATAAGGATATGGACTATATCATCGAAAAGTATGGTATCAGATAAATCTGACAAACAATATAATATTCACATAAAAAAGGAAGCACGCTGTTACAGCTGTGCTTCCTTTTAGTTTGTTCTTTTTTATTCTGAATTAACTGTGACGAAGTTTTCAACTTTTACACAACAAAAGAAAGTAACTTAAAGCTTTTAAAAGCTCTGTTAAACATAAAATATCAAACCCCACCAGTTAAGCCTACAAACGCAAATATATACACAAACCACAATACAACTGTAGCAAGAAACGGTGCAACCACAGTTAATAATGATTTTTTAGTCCACTCCAGTGTTTCTATTATCAGTGTAATAATAAACATTATCGGCTCAACAGGTATAATTATAAGGCTGACAAACATTGTTATCCAGAGATAAGGTATTATCGCAGAAGAGAAAAACGCTGCATAATTACCAATAATAAGACATAGTAATACATTAACCAATAAAAGAATAATACCTACAGCCCAGATAGCCCATACAGACAAGCATGTGATTAAATGAACCTTTTTCATTTACTGCACCTCCATAACGCAACAACTTCAAGCTATAGGCTTTTAAGACTATTTGCACACATTTTAAAGCTTTGTATTGTATTTTTTATGCATTAATACCTTAACTATATTTTACATCAATTATTTCTGATTGTAAATATGAAGTGGGATTATTTATTACAAACTTTCTGCAAAACAAAAAGAGGCTGTCATAATGACAACCTCTTTAATAGTTTTCGTTATGTCACATAGTGACATGACTGAATTTGAGTTGTAAGTAAGTGCTTTAAAAGCAGAATTACTTAATCTCGATCTCAGCGCCAGCCTCTTCAAGCTGCTTCTTGATATCCTCAGCCTCATCCTTAGATACAGCCTCTTTAACAGCCTTAGGACAACCCTCAACAAGCTCCTTTGACTCCTTCAGACCAAGACCTGTGATACCACGGATAACCTTGATAACGTTCATCTTGCTTGAACCGAATGACTTTAGGATTACGTCGAACTCTGTCTTCTCCTCAACAGCAGCAGCCTCACCAGGAGCAGCTACAGCTACAGCAGCAGCAGCAGATACACCAAACTCGTCCTCTACAGCGTGAACTAGGTCAGCTAGCTCCAATACTGTTAGAGTCTTTAATTCTTCAATAATAGCAGTAATTTTCTCAGATGCCATGATAAATAACCTCCATGTTATAAAATATAATTAATTTCAAATTTTTAATCTACTGAATTATTCAGCAGCTTCTTCTGCAGGTGCAGCCTCTTCAGCAGCACAAGCTTCTACGCCACCCTTGTCTACAATTGCCTGTACAGCACGAGCAAAGCTTGCGATAGGTGCCTGGAATGCACCAAGTACATTTGCAAGAAGAACTTCTCTTGTAGGTAGCTTAGCCAGACTCTGGATTTTGTCCATATCGATAATGTCGTTATCCATATAGCCTGTCTTTACTTCAAAGTTTTCGTGAGTGTCAGCAAACTTGCAAAGAATACGAGCAGGAGCAACGTAATCGTCATCACAAGTAGCCAGAGCTGTTGTGCCCTCTAGTACACCCTTCATATCAGCAAGACCTGCATTGTCAGCAGCTCTTGATAGCATTGTATTCTTTACTACAGTATACTTAACGCCAGCTTCTCTTAGCTCTTTACGAAGCTTTGTGTCATCCTCAACTGTAATGCCTTCGTACTTAACTACGATACCTGAAATAGAGTTCTGTAGTCTTTCTGTAAGCTCAACAACCATTGCCTTCTTTTGTTCAAGAATCTTTTCACTTGCCATTATAGTTCACCTCCATAAAGTATTGAGTGTTAAAATACGATTTAAAAATCGCATCAAAAAGTGCCTTCCCAGTTTGCGAGGGAAGGCACAGTATGACTATATATACATAAAAGTCTTACAAGTGCTTGTCCTCGGCAGGTAGGGAAACCCTTTTATTTTAACACCTGCTGTCTTTGAACAGCATATATACCATTACATAAAGTAAAGTATGTTTTATACAATTAATTATTGCTGCTGTCCGCCAACCTTGTTTGGATTAATGCGAACACCAGGACCCATTGTGCTTGTTACAGCACAAGATCTGATATACTGACCCTTTGCAGCAGCTGGCTTAGCCTTAACTACAGCCTCTAGAAGAGTATTGAAGTTCTCTAATAGCTTCTCTGTGCCAAAAGATGACTTACCAATTGGGCAGTGAATAATGTTTGTTTTGTCAAGACGGTACTCAATCTTACCAGCCTTAGCCTCTTTGATAGCCTTAGCGATATCTGGTGTAACTGTACCAGCCTTTGGGTTTGGCATTAAGCCACGAGGACCAAGAACCTTACCCAGACGACCAACAAGACCCATCATGTCAGGAGTTGTGATTAGAACATCAAAGTCCATCCAACCTTCCTGCTGAATCTTCTGTGTGAATTCCTCAGCACCTACATAATCAGCGCCAGCCTCCTGTGCAAGCTGAACATTGTCACCCTTACAAATTGCAAGAATCTTAACGCTTTTACCTGTACCGTTTGGTAGTACAATAGCACCTCTAACCTGCTGGTCAGCATGACGGCTATCTACACCAAGCTTTACATGTACTTCAACTGTTTCGTCAAACTTAGCAGTTGATGTTTTTACAACTAGATCTAATGCTTCGTCAGCATCATATAATTTTGTTCTGTCGATCAGCTTAGCACTGTCAACATATTTCTTACCGTGTTTCATTGTGGTTCCTCCCTATAAAGTGGTAAAATCGGATCTTTTCCTCCCACCTGGGTAGTCAGATCAATCGATTACTTCAACGCCCATACTACGAGCTGTACCAGCGATCATGCTCATCGCTGTATCGATATTAGCAGCATTTAGGTCTGGCATTTTCTGCTCAGCAATCTGCTTAACCTGCTCACGGGTAATCTTTGCAACCTTGTTTTTGTTAGGAACACCAGAACCGCTCTGGATGTTACAAGCCTTCTTAATAAGTACAGCTGCAGGTGGTGTCTTTGTAATGAAAGAGAAAGTACGATCTGCATATACTGTAATAACAACCGGAATAATCATACCGATGTCGTTCTTTGTACGCTCATTAAATTCCTTAGTGAACGCCATAATGTTTACACCGTGCTGACCCAGTGCAGGACCAACAGGTGGTGCCGGGGTAGCTTTACCGGCAGGTATTTGTAGTTTAATAAAACCTACAACCTTTTGAGCCATTTTTTTTGCACCTCCATAATTCGTGGTTTTGTCGGAATGTTTTAATAAATTTACATTCCTCCCACAAGGGATATTTAAAATCCCTCAATTCAATAATAACTGTATTTAACAGATTATTAGTGTGTTAATCACTCCAATAGCTCGGCTTGTCCAAGCTCTAAATCTACAGGAGTTTCTCTACCAAACATAGAAACTGTTACCTTAACTATGTTTTTATCTGTATCAATTTCTTCTACAACGCCTACAAAATCCTCTAGAGGACCGTCTGTGATTCTTACTGAATCACCAACGCTGTAAGAAACCTCTACACTTCTTATTTCTACGCCCATCTTAACCACTTCGTCATCTGATAGTGGAACAGGCTTTGATGATGGACCAACAAAACCAGTACAGCCACGTATATTACGTACAACATACCATGTTTCATCTGTATATACC
>JAXJDU010000221.1:0-9697 GCA_036301785.1 Acutalibacteraceae bacterium
ATTAAGAAGGGTGCAGCTATTGCAAAGGCTCAGGCTGACCGTGATATTGCAATTTCACAGGCACAGGCAGCAAAAGAAGCTAACGACGCAAAGGTTCAGGCTAATATGGAAATTGCCGAGAAGCAGACTGCTTTGTCAATCCGTCAGTCAGAGCTTAAGCAGCAGAGTGATGTCAAGAAGGCAGAAGCTGACGCTGCTTACTATATTCAGGAGCAGGAGCAGAGAAAGACTATCGAGGTTACCTCTGCAAATGCAAACATCGCAAAGGCTGAGCGTGAGGCTGAGCTGAAGGCTCGTGAGGTTGAGGTTAAAAAGCAGACACTTGACGCTGAAATCCGTGCAAAGGCAGATGCTGAGCGTTACCGTCAGGAGCAGGAGGCACAGGCTGAGCTGTTTAAGCGACAGAAAGACGCAGAGGCTCGTCGTTATGAGCAGGAGCAGGCTGCTGCAGCTGAAATGAAGATTGCTGAGGCACAGCGTTTTGCAAGAGAGCAGGAAGCAGAAGGTATTGCTGCTGTTGGTAAGGCAGAAGCTGAGGCTATCCGTGCAAAGGCTCTGGCTGAAGCCGAAGGTATCGACAAAAAGGCTGAAGCTATGAAGAAATACGGCGAAGCTGCTGTAGTAGAAATGATTATGAGTGCTCTGCCAGATATCGCCCGTAATGTTGCTGAGCCACTAAGTAAGGTTGATAAGATTACTATGTATGGTGAAGGTAACTCTGCTAAGCTGGTTGGTGATATCGTTAACTCAACCACTCAGATTACAGAAGGTATTTCTGCTGGTATGGGCATTGACCTTAAGAGTCTGCTGATGGGTGCTCTTGGTGGCAAGCTTGCTGCCGACAATAACTCACCTGTTGTAGTTGTTCCAGATATGTCGGGTGCTGTAAAACCACCAGTTACACAGAACAACGATAATGTAACAGAGTAAACAATAGAATTAAATTTACATTAAAAACAGGCTTCCTCGCCAAGCAAGCGAGGAAGCCGTTTTTGCTTTTATGAATTTCAATTTATGTTATGTACCTACCATCGAATTCAGCTTTTGCGATGTTGAAATAAGCTGAAAAATAACAAATGCTTATTAACCTTTTAATAAATTAAAAAATGAAAATAAAAATATTTGTGATATTTTGGTAATTTGAATTGTTATTACTATGAAAGGCCTTTTACAACACAGCTAAAAATATTATATATGTAATAAAATATGTCATCAATAAACGCTGAAGTCGTTTTCTACCGTAGCTACTGAAGGAAGGTAGGGATAATTGATCCAGGTATGAACAATTCCATTAGTGTCTTCATATGATTGTACAACTCTTGGATTATCTGTAAAGTGAAATTCAGTTGTTACTCCACCAGTTGAATAAACAAGGAATGAATTCTCGTAAATTTCAGGATAGCAGGAATTGCTGTATCCAGGGCCTTCGACTTTTACATACCTGTTATTTTGTTTTTCATAATAATCATTGTGCAGCTCTTCACCGTCAAAAAGATAAACAGTTATAGCGTTATCACCGTTTTTGGTTACCCAGTAACCATACTTTAAACGGTTTGCTATATTAATTTTTTGAGCAGGTGCTTCAGTTGGTGTTGATACTTTCTGCTCTGTCGGCTTTTCTGTCAGCTTTTCTGTAGGCTTTTCAGTTGGGGCTTCGGTTGGCTTTTCAGTTGGTGCCGGTGTAGGAGCTTCGGTTGGTGCCTCCGTTGCTTTTATGGTGGCTTCTGTATATGAATCGGTAACAGCTGTGATTTGTTCATCTGTAACAGAGTCAGTTTTAGCTGTTGTGTTTTCAGAGCAGCCAGTAAAAGTAAATACCACAAGTGCTGTTGCAATGATAATAAACAATAATTTTTTCAAGATAAACACCCCTTGGTTTGTTGATTTTATATTGATTATATTATACTCTTTTACGGGTTTTAATTCAATATATATCAATAAAATACCATTGTTCAGAATGGATGTAGCTTATCAGGGGTGATTCTGATATTGATTTATATCAGATGACTGTCAGCGTATTTGGCAGTTATTAATGATGATGGTGATGATGATGTCCGTGACCTGAGTGACTATGGTGCTCTATGTGGCAATGCTTTGCTTCGCAATGCTCGTCAGGTGTTTCAAGCTCAAGTGTTGTATGAGCAATGCCGTGCTCCATCAGCTCGTCACGGATTTTGTACTTGATTTCAGCAGAATCAGCCTCTGTCACAATGTGCATAGTAGCGTAATTGTTCTGTCCGTCTATACTCCAGATGTGAATGTGGTGAACATCGCTTACACCTTCAATATTCATTATGTGTTTCTTGATTTCGTTAACCTCAACGCCCTCAGGTGTTTTTTCAAGGAAAAGGTCGATTGCCGATTTTAAATTTTTAATAGCGTTTACAAGTATAAAAACAGATACACCAATTGACATAACAGGGTCAATCAAAGCAAAATCTGTAAAATGCATAACAACAGCACCAACAAGCACAACCACCCAGCCCAGTACATCCTCAAGCATATGCAGGTTAACAGCCTTCTGATTTAAAGAGCCTTTTTCACGGGTGAAGAAAGCTGCACCGGCGTTTACACAAATGCCAAAAACAGCAAAAATAATCATGCCACTGTAATTGATTTCTGCAGGCTTTATAATTCTTCCGATAGCGTTATAGATTACCAGTGCAGAGCCAGCCAGAAGAATAAGAGTTGTTATTATACTGCCAATAATAGAATAGCGTGTATAGCCGTATGTGTATTTTTCGTCAGGCTGTTTTTTACTTTTCTTTTCAAGAAAATACGCTATGCCAATACTGCTTGCGTCGCCAAGGTCATGTACAGCGTCAGAAGCAATGGCAACACTGCCAGTAAATATACCACCGATAAATTCAAAGATTGAAAAAGCAAGATTCAGTATAAATGCGATTAAAATGTTTTTTTCTGTTTTCATTGTTAAGTCCTCCTGTTGATTATAAAATTAATATGTAGTACAATATATTTGTTACCGAACTCATCGTTCAATAACATTATACGAATATAAACAGCTATAAACAATATGCAGATTTCAGCTGTTGTACGATATTGAACAAATTTACAAAAATGTATGGAGGTTATTATGGACAGACGACAAAGAAAAACACGAGAAGCAATATTTAATGCGTTTATCGAGCTTTTGTCAAAAAAGAATTTTTCACAGATTACAGTAGGGGAGATAATAAATGGTGCTGATGTAGGCAGAGCTACATTTTATTCTCACTTTGAAACAAAGGATTTTCTGTTGAAGGAGCTTTGTGAAGAGCTATTCTGTCATATTTTTGATTCGCTGGATACAGAGCATAGTGGACACAGGCATATTTTTGATTGCGAAGCACCCGACTCTGTTTTTTTACACCTGTTTATGCATCTTCAGAAAAACGATAACAATATTTTAGAATTGCTTTCCTGCGAAAATAACGAGCTGTTTTTGCAGTATTTTAAAATTAATCTTAAAAGCTTAGTTGCAAGCCAGCAGCCATTGTTTCAGGCACGAAAAAGCGAAAAGCTGCCAGAGAGCTTCTGGATAAATCATATAGTTTCAACCTTTGTAGAAACAGTTAAGTGGTGGATTGATAACGGAATGAAGGAATCGCCAGAAACTATAACAGAATATTTTTATCTGTCAGTATAAATAAAAAGTAATAATAGTAGATTTGATGAAAAAATTCTGTGATATTGAAGTATGGGATAGCTATAAAAAGCTATTGACCTTAACGCATCGTTATAGTGTATACTGATTTTGCGAGGTGATAGAATGAAAATGAAGATAAAAGAATTTGCACAGCTTTCGGATGTAAGTATTCGCACACTTCATTATTACGATGAAATCGGATTGCTGAAGCCGGCACAGGTAGATAAATATACTGGTTATCGATTTTATGATGAAAATTCATTTCTTCGTATGCAACAGATTCTTTTTTACCGAGAGCTTGATTTCCCGTTAAAAAGTATCAGCAAGATTTTATCATCTGAAAATTACGATAAAGAAAAAGTGCTGAACGAGCAGAAGGAGCTTCTGATTTTAAAGAAAGAACGGTTAGAACGCATTATTTCTGCAATCGACGGTGCAGTGAAAGGAGAAAATATTATGACATTTTTTGACAACAACGAGCTTGAGCAGTACAAGGCTGAGGCTAAAGCTAGGTGGGAGAAAACAGACGCATACAAGGAGCATACCGAGAAGACTGGTGGCTATTCAGCAGATAAATGGCAGAGTGTTACCGACGGCTTGAATAATATTCTTGCTAAGTTTTCAGCATGTATGAAAAACGGAGAAACCCCGGATTCTGTAAGCTCTCAGAATATGGTAGCTGAGCTTAAAGGCTACATCACAGAAAATTACTACACCTGCACAAACGAGATTTTATCTGGTCTTGGTCAGATGTATACAGGTGATGAAAGATTTAAAAATAACATAGATAAAAATGGCAAGGGTACAGCTGAATTTATCAGCAAGGCTATCAGTATCTACTGCAAAAACAACTGAAAGAAAATTCAGAAATCACATGGAGGTTACAATATGAACAATGGTCAACCACAAATCAGAATCAGCCTGCAGGATGAGGAATGGGATTTTGAATACACCAGCCACGACAGAGAAATTGTAAGAGCGATTGTTTTTGATGATAATGGTTACTTCTATTTTGTAAGAGCAGAGCGTGATGATGATTTTGGAAAAGCTACCATAATAGAAACTGCCGGTGGTGGAGTTGAAGCCGGTGAAGACCTGTACACTGCTATAATAAGAGAGCTACAGGAGGAGTTAGGTGCAGAGGCTGAGGTATTGTGCAAAATAGGTGTAGTAGATGATTACTACAACCTTATTCACAGGCACAATATAAATAATTATTATCTTTGCAAAGCTAAAAGCTTTGGCGATAAAAATCTGACAGAGGACGAAATACAATGCTTTCACCTGTCTACACTGAAGCTTACCTACGATGAGGCAATCAGCGAATACGAAAAACGCTCATCAACTAAGCTGGGCAGACTTGTAGCAAACAGAGAATTATCCGTTTTAAAGCAAGCAAAGAAAATTCTGGGTGATTTATAAAACTCTGTAAAAAGCAGTAGCTTTATCAGTGTATTAATTTTGCGGTACATATATTAATACTGATACCAGAGCTTGCCAGTGCCATAATTGTTTTGAGCAAATCAGGCACTGTAATCTGTGTTAGCATTTTATAAGGTTTTATGGTGGTATCATCTCAGATGTTTTTAATTAACAATAACTTAAAATATAATCTGGCTATAGCCAGTTTTATCCGTAAATAATTTTGCTGTAGCTATATTCTCATATAGAATAATGTTAAGATGTTGTATGTAATTAATCTTATTGTATATATTTATTGAGGGTACTTAAAACAGATAGATTGCCTTTAAAATGTCAGTGTGTTTTCGTATGGCTTTATCGGGTATTTTGATTTTACAGTTTTAGTGTATAAAAATTAGTAAAATTTCTGTGAAAAAAGCATAATCGTAAACTTATATTAGAAAAAAACAGAATTAATATTTTCGATAAGTATTGAATATTTATAAGCTTTGTAGTAAAATAGTATCGATTAATTGTATTATTTAGTAGGGGTGATACTGTGCAAAGTAAAAAGGTAGATATCGATGTACGAAATGTTATAGGTGATAGGGTTGAACAATTAAGAAAACATAAGGGTTTAACTCAGAAGGATTTAACTGTTGAGCTTTTGAAGAAAGGCGTATCCATTTCTCCATCAGGACTATCAAAGCTTGAGAAGAAAATAAGAAAAGTAACAGATATAGAGGTTGTTGCATTGGCTGATGCTTTAGGTGTATCTGTTAACTATCTGCTGGAATCAAATGAATAATGCGTATGAAAGAGACTGTGTTGTGCAGTCTCTTTTGTTTTGCGATAATATCAAATTTTAGTTTGTCGGGCTAATAACAAACTTTGATAGAGAAAAGCGTAAAGTTTAGGTCCACCCTTTTTAAAGGGTGGTGGGGTGCAGGGGCAAAGCCCCTGCCAAATCCCGATTTTTTAGGAAATAGTATCAAAATATTTCAGTGATTTCGGCTACCTTAACGAAAATATTTAAAATACTGTAAATTTATTGAAGAAGTTATATAATGGTGCTGAAATTATATATCAGTTATAGAAATCTATAAATATGTATAGCTGAATAAAAAAGGAGTAGTTAAAATGAGAAGTCAAACAGGCAGAATATTGTCAACAATATTATCTGCAACAACAGTAATGTCTATGCTCACTTTTGCACCTGCAGGTGTAATAAAAGCTTCTGCTGCCGATGAAGTCTTAAATCAGCAGTTAAATGCTGGTTTAATCCAGAATGTACAGCAGGCTACAGAGCCAACAACAGAGTCAGTAACAGAGCTGTCAACAGAGCAGCCAGCTACAGCTCAGTACGAATCAGCACAGATGTTAGGTGGAACAGGTGACCGTACCTTCGAGCTTGAAGAATTACCAGAGGATGTAGAGGTAATCGGCTCTGCTCAGGAGTATTATCAGCTTGTCGGTAAAAAATATAAGGTGCCAAGTGGTGGCAGTCTTAAAGCAGCCTTACCAGCAAGTGTTGATAACAGCCAGAGTGAGTATTTCCCAAAGATAGACAGCCAGGGTGGAATTGGTGCGTGTGTTGCATGGGCACAGTCGTACTATCAGTTTACATACCACATGAATAAATCAAGAGGCGTTCCAACAACTCCAGAAAATACCTTTTCACCTAAGTTTACATATAATATAGCCAACGGTGGTAAGGATAAGGGCTCATTTACACACGAAGTATATAAGCTTATGAAGTGTTTAGGTAATGTTCCTATAACTATGGTACCTTATGATAATGATTGCTTTGAATGGTCTGCTACAAAAGAAATCTGGAGAGAGGCTATAAGATACAGAATCAAGGATTATCAGTACTTTGATGAGATTGGTACCAGTAAAAATCCGATTACATCTGCTGACGATGATGACCTTACAGCTATAAAAACAGCATTAAGTAATGGTGATGTTCTTACCTATTCAACACATATTTCAGATTGGAAGGTAACAAAACTAAAAACAAACTCTGCTGCACCAGAAAACAGTAAATTCGCTGGTCAAGAGGCAGTTACACATCAGGCAGGTAGCAACGGTGGACACAGAATGACTCTTGTAGGCTACAATGATGACATCTGGGTAGATGTAAACGCTAATAATGCTGTTGATACAGGAGAAATGGGTGCATTTAAAATTGCTAACTCATGGGGTGATGACTATGGTAATGGTGGTTTTATGTGGATTTCCTATGATGCACTGAATGAAAAAACTGCTGTTAGTAATGGTCCTGCGACAAGAGTAAGAATTTTTACTAATATTGGCAGAATAGATGTTAAAGAATATAACCCGAATGAAGATATTTATCTGGTTTATACTCTGAATACAGGCGACAGAGCCAATGCAAATGCTATAGTTATAGCCGAAAAGGATGGTACTAAATATACTGACTATGCTATACCTATAGTGTCATGGGAGAATATTGCGTTTGGCTACGATGGTACTGCTAAAGCAAGTGATGGTACAATGGTTTTTGCACTTAGCAATATAATACCAGATATAACCAGTGAGAAATTCCATGATTATACATGGAGAGTGGAATTTATAGATGACGAGAAGAATAATATACCACTTACAGTTAAAAATGCAGAAATTGTAGACGAATTTACAAATAAAGTATACAAGCCTGCAAATGTGTATCCTTTTACTCTTGAAAACGACCGTAAAGAGGTAACTATTAACGAGACATCTTCTAATAATGTAGTTGTTTATTACAGAGGCTTGTATAATCCAAAGATAAATTTCAAGATTGGAAATTCAGATTGGCAGACAGTCGAAATGGAGGATAATATTGAGAGAGCTGGGTATACTCAGAAGTATGTAATAGAGCTTGAAGAAAAAGCTGATGTTAAAATTTATTTCAGTGACGATAAGGGTAATACTGATACAAACAACGGTAGCTATTATGTACCACAAACAGGTCTGAATTACTTTGTAACAGAAAATGCTGCAGACCCGTTAAAGGTAGATGTAGAGCTGAAGGATATGCCTGTTGATATAAAAAAGATGCTGGATTTTATAGCAACAGCATCAGGTGGATATGCACCATATCAATATAAATTTGAGATTAAGAATTTAGATAACGGTGAAGTGAAAAGCAGCAACTTTGTATCTCCGTATGGTGTTGAAGACACAAGTTATTACAAGTATGGATATAGCTTTGGTCAGGAAGGTAATTACAGGATTACAGTAAGTGTTCAGGATTACACTGGTAATATTTCGTCATCATATATAGAAAAGTATATTGATGATAAGCCTTTTGAATATACAACCTTTACTGCAACTCCAGATAAGCATGTAATGGTTGGCGATACTGTAGAGCTTACAGCTACAACAAATTTTGAGAATATTATCTATGTTGGGCGTCCTAAAAATCAGCACAGCTTTGTTATAAAAAATGAAAGTGGTCAGGTTGTTTATACAAAAAGCTTTTATGCACAGGTGTACAGTATGAACTACAAAACCAGCACACCTACACTTTTATGGGTGCCAACAAAGGCTGGCAGCTATACTGTTACTGTTTCAACCACAGATGGTAGTAATTGCTATGCAGAAAAAACACTCAAGCTTACTGTTACCGATTATAACGGTACACTGATAGGAGACGCAGATAACAGTGGCAGCATAAATCTTACAGATGCACTGCTTGTTATGAAATACAATGTAGGTGGTATTGATGAGTCTAAACTATGGTTTATGCTTGCAGACAGCAATGATGATACTAAGGTGGATTTAAGAGATGCAATTTATATTCTGAAATACACAATATCATCAGGTGATGTTGCTAATGTAGGTAAGGTTAATTTCAGAGAAACACCAACAGACCCACCAACCGAGCCTCCTACACAAAAGCCAACCGAAGCACCAACAAGCCCTGTAGTTAAGAATATTGTAACCTTTACTAACTCACACAGATGGGGTGGCACAATGTATTGCTACTATTGGTCAGACTCTGACAAAAACATGGCAGTATGGCCTGGCAAGGCAATGACCAGTGCAGGTATAAACGAATTTGGTGAAGCACTTTATACATTTGAATTACCAAAAGAGGCTAATTATGTTATATTTACAAACGGTAGTTACCAGACAGTAGATATTTCATACAAGGGAGGTACAGTAAGATACTACCCAACAACAACCAACTCTAAGGGTCATTATAATGTAAAAACATGGTAAAATAATTTAAGACAAACACTGTTTAATATAAAGCTAAGCTGCTTGATTAAACAGTGTTTGTATTATAGAAAAAAGGAGAATATATAATGAGAAATCAAAAACGCAGATTACTGTCAGCAGTATTATCTGCAACAACAATTATGTCAATGCTTACATCGGTAACAGCTGTTGCTGCTGATAATGTCAGTGTTGATATTCCTGATGATGTAATCACAAAAGTTTCTGAGCAGGGTAAAGCAGTAAGTAATCATCAAACCAGCACAGCAGTAGCTGTTGATAATAATGTAAATCAACAGTATTATGGTGCAACAGGTGACCGTACACTTGAATATGAAAGACCCGATGATATAACCATAATTAATTCAGCAAGTGAATACTATCAGCTGACTGGTAAAAAATATAAGGTGCCAAGTGGTGGCAGTC
>JAXJDU010000222.1:0-4263 GCA_036301785.1 Acutalibacteraceae bacterium
GGCTCCAGAGGGCTTAGGCGATGTTTCAGTATTCGGTGATTTCAGCCTTCCACTTGCAGCACAGGGCAACGGTGTGTTCTCAGCACAGACAATCCTTGATGCAGGTAGCTATGACTTCAGAATTGACTCATTCGGTACACTATTTGGTAACGGTACAGAGTTCACAAATACAGTTAACACAGAATTCAATTCAGAATGGAAGGCAGCTGCTACACTTAAGGTAACAGAAAAGCAGAAGTTTACATTCATCTTTGACACCAACACCAATAAGGTTAAGGTGTTCAATGCACCAATCGATACAACAAAGGTAAAGGTTGCATTTGATGATATCGACGCTCTTGTTCTTACAAGTGAAGATGGCGTAATATTCAGTGGTACAGTAACTCTTGAGGCTGGTACATACACATTCAGAATGGATGAGTTCGGTACACCAATGGGTGGTAAGTATTCATTTACTGATAATTCAAAAAGTATGACTTACAATGCTTCTTATGCTTCAGCAACAACAATGACAGCAACAGGTGGCGAGTACACATTCACATACAGTGTGAATACAGATTCTCTGAAGGTTACTAAGCTATAATCTTTAAAGCAAGAGATCTTAGCCTTTAAGTTATAACAGTCACAAGGCTGTTGTAGTTTAACAGACACATAGTATGTAAATAACATTTAATAGAACAGGCTACATTCTTACATAAAAGTAAGTTTGTAGCCTTGTTTTTGTCTGTGAAAGAATTATAATTTATATAAATGATTGTTTAATGCGAGAAGATGAATTACACTGATACAGGATAATGCTTAGCGATGAATAAAATGAATTTATGTGTAGTTTATATCTGTATGTGATTTTTATATTTTGATATTCGTTCAATGGTGTAATCAGCTTATTACTGAGTTTTTGAATAAGCTATAGCTTGTCTGTTTTGTGGGATTTTTTTACTGAGCTGTTCAACTGTTTCTACAAGGAACAGGTATTATTATATATGGTGTTATATATAATGTTAGTTTTTGCAGTGTATTTGTTTATGGTTGTCAGCATAGAATAGATTATTAAAGTTTATATATAACGAGGAGAGGTATATTAGTGATATGACAGAAATTTTACTAAGACTATTTGTGAAAAATTATAAAGATACAGATTCTGCAAAGGTGCGTTCAGCTATAGGTAAGCTTGCTGGGTGTGTGGGTCTGGTGTGTAATATTTTGCTGTGTTCTTTTAAGTTTGTTGTTGGTGCATTTTCAGGCTCTGTGTCTGTTATTGCAGATGCAGTAAATAATATGTCAGACGCCTCTTCGTCGCTTATCACATTGATAGGCTTTAAACTGGCACAGCGACCAGCAGATAAAAATCATCCTTTTGGTCATGCAAGATATGAGTATCTGTCTGGTTTTATTGTGTCAGCTTTGATATTGGTTGTGGGAATAGAGCTGGTTAAGACCTCTGTTGAGAAAATAATTAAACCAGAGGCAGTTGAATTATCTGTATTAAGTGTGGTTGTTTTATTTTTTTCGATTATGCTTAAATTATGGATGTCTGTTTTTTGTAAAAGGCTTGGAAAAAGAATTGATTCTACAGCCTTACTGGCTACATCGGCAGATAGCAGAAATGATGTGGTTGCAACATCAGCTGTGCTTGTGGGTGGTGTTATAGGAGAGATATTTAAAATAAATATAGATGGTTATATAGGTTTGGGTGTTGCTCTGTTTATAATTTATTCCGGTATTACACTGGCAAAAGAAACTATCAACCCGATTTTAGGTGAGCCTACAGATAAAAATATGGTTGAAGATATATCAAAGCTTGTTATGTCATACGATAAGGTTGTTGGGATGCATGACCTGCTTGTGCATGATTATGGCCCTGGTAAGTGCTTTGCTTCGGTTCATGCAGAGCTTAGTGCCGATGAAGACCCTATGGTGTGCCATGATATTATTGATAAAATTGAAAGAGACGCATTAAAACAGCTTTGTGTTAACTTAGTAATACACTATGACCCTGTAGTGACAGATGACGAGGAGCTTAATTATATGAGAGATGTTGTAAACAGGGTTATTGTTAATATGGATTCATGTTTATCACTTCACGATTTTCGTATGGTGCGTGGTGCTCGAAAAACAAAGCTGATGTTTGATATAGTTATACCATACTCTATGGAAAAGGAGCAGCAAAGTATAAAAAATCTGATAGATGAAGCAGTGAAGTCGGAAGGGCCACAATACTATACTGTAATATGCTTTGATAAACAGGCTTAAAAAGAGTTAGAAAAAAGTGAGCTATATAGAGAAAATATAGAATAATATAAATATGAGGGCGTAAGTTGCAGTGAAAAGCTTAATAATTTATTGGTAGTTTATTTTCGGAGATCAAACCCCTTAAAAATAATGACCAAAATATAAATCATTAATTGTTATATTTGTAAAAAATAATATTGCAGGCTTTAGAAATACCTAAAATCGGTTGAAGAAAAATAAGCTTTGTAGTATAATACAAGCTGTAAATTAGGCTCTTATGCCTTTTTTAACAATTTTATAAGGGAGGAGAAATCCGATGAAAAAATTTGTCAGCATACTACTTTCTGTCATGTTAGTAGTAGCTATGTGCTGTGTAGGTATTCCTGTATCAGCCGCTGACGCTGATAAAGCTACAATTCATGTGTATGACTTCTACGGTGACGCTATAAACGACAGCGATGCAAGCACACACCCTGAATTAGCTGGTAAAGGCGTACAGCGTGACACTTACACTTTTGAAGTTGGCGATGTAGTAAATATCGAAATTTCATATTCTTCAGAAGTGCAAGCACTTGCTGCTTCAGCATTGGGTGAGATTTATGTAAACCAGACATCAATCGACCCAACATCAGAGGATGCGTTTAAGGTTTATACCGACGGAACAGTTGATACTGTTAAGTTTTCTGATGTGTACTACACTAGCGATGACAGAGAAGAGCCAAAGGCAGACGGAGAATACTATAGCATCATAGGTAATGGTTCTATGTGTAATCCAGAAAAGGCTCTTGAGAGAAATGAACAGGGTTGGAACTCAGATAATGATGCATACAAAGATAGATGTTCATATCTGGTTCTATATCCAGACGAGAGTGGTTATTCTATCCAGAAACCTAAAAAGGTTGTAAGAGGAATAACAATGGTTGTTACAGAGGCCAGCGAGTCTTATCTGTACACAGCTCTTACACAAGTATTAAAGCCAGATCTTACAGATCCTAACTGCAAGATTGAAGATGATATCATTGTTTCTACAACTTTGAAAAAGGTTGATCACATTGATATCGAGAAGCCAACAGAGCCACCAACAGAGGCTCCAACAGTTGCTCCAACAGCAGCTCCAACAGAGGCTCCAACAGTAGCTCCAACAGAGGCTCCAACAGTAGCTCCAACAATTGCTCCTACAGAGCCAACAGAGGCTACAGCTATCCTTCATTTCATGGATGATAACAAGAGAGAGCCAATTGTTGCTAAGGTAGGCGAAAAGGTACAGTACGATATTTACCTGAAGCTTACAGACCCACAGGTTCAGGCTTATGTAACATGGACATACTTTAACCAGCCTGTAGGCACAAAGAAGACACCTAACCAGAAGGGTATTGAGGACCCAAGCCTGATTCCAGACGAGTGCAAGGTTCTGAAGGTAGGTAGAGGTGGATATATTCCTTACTACTCACCATATGACGAGCAGTTCGATCTGATGAAGAAAGAGAACTTCCTGATTGCATTTGGTATGGGTGAAATGGATGATGAAGGCAACTATTCTATGCTGGATACACACAACGGCACATTCACACAGGAAGGCGGTTGTCTGGTTTCTTCAATCATCTTTACAGTACAGAAGCCAGGTGAAGTAGAAATCTTTACCAATATGGAACAAGCTGTGCTTGACCTTGATGCAGAGTTAGATTCATACTATGTAGCTGTTTATAACGCAGAGACAAAAGAGGTTCCAACAGAGGCTCCAACAGAGGCTCCAACACCAGCTCCAACAGAGGCTCCAACACCAGCCCCAACAGAAGCTCCAACAGAGGCTCCAACAGAAGCTCCAACAGAGGCTCCAACAGAGGCTCCAACACCAGCCCCAACAGAGGCTCCAACAGAGGCTCCAACAGAAGCTCCAACAGAAGCTCCAACAGAGGCTCCAACAGAGGCTCCAACACCAGCTCCAACAGAGGCTCCAACAGAACCAGCAACTCATGTATACACAGTAGCAGGTTCACCTAACCTATGTGGTACAAACTGGGACCCAGCAGA
>JAXJDU010000223.1:0-2057 GCA_036301785.1 Acutalibacteraceae bacterium
CTGTTTAACCTTACAATGTTTTCAACTCTGCTGAAAATGTTCATGGAGTTTGGTGTGCTGATTATTATAATTGTTTTCCAGCCAGAGATAAGAAACGCCCTTGAAAAGCTTGGTAGAAGTAAATTTTCAAAATCAATAGCTTTTTCTTCTGTAGATGAGGACGAACAGCTTATTGAGCAGAAAAAAAGATGTATAAAGGATGTTTGTACAGTTGCAAGAAGCTTCAGCAAACAGAAGGTAGGAGCTCTTATTGTGTTTGAGCGTGAAACAAAGCTTGGCGATATTATCAATACAGGTACTATAGTAGATGCCTTACCTTCGATTTCGTTGCTTGGTAATATGTTCTTTAACAAAGCACCATTACACGACGGTGCAGTAGTAATACGAGGAGGCAGAGTTTATTCTGCCGGCTGTATTCTGCCACTTACCAAAAGAAATTCAGAGGTAGATGTAAATTTAGGTACTCGTCACCGTGCTGCAATTGGTATGAGTGAAGAATCTGACGCAGTTGTAGTGGTGGTTTCTGAAGAAACAGGTAATATCTCTCTTGTTTGCCATGGTAAGCTTACAAGAATGGAAGACAGCATGGAGCTGAGAGAAAGACTCGAGGAATTACTTGTGCCTGAATACACAAAAAATGATATTGCTGACTTTATCCCTATTTTCTCAGCAATAAGAAAGGAAAAGAAATCTGCAAATGAAGAAGAAGCAACACAAGATAAAAAAGCTTAAAACAGAAATATCAAAGCTTTTTGTAAATTCAAAATTTTTATTGCTGCTGTCTTTTCTTTTAGCGTGCATTTTCTGGGTTGCATTTGCAACCGACTCTGACGAAGAAAGTGTTACAATGATTACAGATATACCTGTTACAATACAGCTTTCTGAGCAAGCCGAGAAAGAAGGTTTAAGAGTTTATCGTGGTGGCGATACAAAGGTTACAGTACAAATAAAGGGTAACAGATTAACAGTTGGTTCTATTTCTAACAATGATATTCAGGTTGTTGCACAGAATACAAACAGTGTAAATGTTGCCAATTCATATGCACTTAGTCTTTCTGCTAAAAAGGTAGGAGTAAAAACAGATTACGAAATAATCTCGGTTTCTCCGTCGGTAATAAATGTTACAGTTGACAAAGAGCGTTCAAAGGAATTCAGTATAGAAAAAGATATAGATACATCGCAGGTTACACTTCCTGTTAAGGATAATGCAACCTACTATCTGTCACAGCCTGTTTTATCCAATGACACAGTAACAGTAACCGGACCAGAGCAAGAGGTAAAGAATATCAGCAAGGTACAGGTGTCTGATATAATTACAGGACAGAAAAAAGAAAATATTACCAAAAACCTGAAAGTGCATTTGCTGGATTCAAGTGGTGAGCCGATAGAAAACGAGCTGCTTACAGTTACACCAGCAAAGGTAGATGTTACACTTCAGGTGCTTCAACAAAAAGAAGTAAAGATAGTACCATCCTTTGCAAATCTGCCTAACGGAGTAAACCCTGAAGAAATCGTAAAGGTAGAGCCAGCCACAATAACAGTTGCGGGCAGAGATGATATAATCAACGCACTTACTCAAATTACACTCGACCCTATAGACTTCAGCCAGCTTGACCCAACCACAACACAGATGACACGAAATATCACATTGCCAACAGCATGTATCAATATAACCGGAGAGCAGCAGGCAAAGCTGTTATTCAGTCTGGCAGACTATACCTCAAAGGTGTTTACAATATCAGATATCCAGCTTAAAAATGTTCCTTCTGGCCATATGGCACAGGTAACAACAAAATCATTAAGCGTGTCAATAGCTGGTCCTAAGGATGTTATAAGCGAAATTTCAACTGATGATATTACTGCTACAGTCGATTTAACATCATTAGCAGATGGCTTTGAGGGCTCACAGGAAATGCAGGTAATCATCAGCATACCTCAGCTGAATGATTGCTGGTGCTTCAACAGCGAAAACACTGTGAATGTTTCTATTAAAGAAAAAAGCCTGATAACATGATTAAATATTAAAAGCAACCGTTTGAGTTGCTGCCGACATAATC
>JAXJDU010000224.1:0-5484 GCA_036301785.1 Acutalibacteraceae bacterium
ATATAAATTATAAAGCTATGTAAACGCCTGTCCCCTTTTTCTGGATAAGCCTTACATAGCTTTTTTGAATTAAAAATAATTCACATTTTTTTAATCTATTTTCAAGAAAATGTAGTATAATATAACTTAACTAATAAAGGAGGTTTAAAACTATGGAATTTGAAATTACAAAGGAAAATTTTGACAAAATCGTTCTTAATAATAAAGGCTTGGTTTTAATTGATTTCTGGGCTACATGGTGTGGTCCTTGCATGATGCAGGCACCTGTTATAGAGGAGCTTGCAGAAGAGCTTGATGATGTAACCGTTGGTAAGATTGATGTAGACGCTGACGGTGAGCTTGCTGTGAAATATGGCGTTTCTTCAATTCCAACATTAATGCTTTTTAAAGACGGTGAGTGTGTAAGCACTAATGTGGGCTATCATACAAAAAATCAGCTTTTAGATATTATAGAGAAGTACAGGTGATATTATGATTAAATTAAATCCAGATAAGGAAGTAGTAGCAAGAATAAGAGAAGGCTTAAAGAAAAAGGATGGTTATTGCCCTTGCAGACTTGAAAAAACAGAGGATAATAAATGTATCTGCAAGGAATTTAAAGACCAGATGAACGACCCTGATTTTGAGGGATTCTGCCATTGCAGATTGTATTATAAGGAAAAGGATTAATTTATAATATTTGTATGCGAAGTAAGGTCTTATTCTTATATGAATTATGACCTTACTTTTTTGTTTAATGGAGGGTATAAACTTGTATAAACAAACTGAAACACTTAAAAATGGTATATCGGTCATCTCTCATAGCTTACCAAAGCTACATTCGGTTGCAATAAGCCTGAATTTTAGGGTTGGCTCTTTATATGAAGATGACAGCAACAACGGTATTACACATCTGTGCGAGCATTTATTTTTCAGACAGCTAAGTGATTTATCTCAAAAAGAGCTTTACAATAAAATGCAAATGCTGGGCTGTGAAATGACTGGTAAAACCTCGACGGATTATGTTTCGTTTAAAATGAAGGTAGTACCGGAGTATTTTAAAGAAGCAATTACACTTATCACTAAAATACTCGATGATTTTTGCTGGAGCGATGAAAGCATTGAAGCAGAAAAAAGAGTTGTTTTAAAGCAGATAGAAAATAAAAGCTATTCCTTTGATAATTGGGTGGACCAGTATTATTTTGACAGCACTAAACACGCTATGCCTGTTATGGGTGATGTAAAAACGATAGAATCATTGACTTCAGATGAAATTAATGCCTGGAAGAAGAAATATTTTAACTGCTCAAATGCTTGCCTGATTGTTACAGGTAATTATGATAAGAATTATTTTGAGTCTGTTAAAAATACTATCAGTCAGTTACCAGCAAATAAATATATAGATAAGCTTAATATCGAGCTACCACAAAATTTCTGTAGCAGAAGTAACAGCAATCGTTATTATTTTTCTGAGTGTGACTGTGACAGCTGTGAGGTTGTAATATTTTTTGATGTTAATAATAATGTTAAGCCGAATACAATGCGTTTGCTTACAAGTATTTTATGCGAGGGCTGTGGCAGTAAGCTTGGTATAGCTATGAGGGAAGAAAACGCTGTAACTGACGATATATATAGCAGCCTTACATCGTACTGTGATTTCTCACGACTTTATATTTCGTATACTGTACATAAAAAGCTGCTATATAAGAGCCTTGAGATATTTTTTGACACTGTTAATCAGATTAAGTATGGTATCTCACAGGAAGAATATTTATCTTCAATCAGCTTTTTTACTAAAAATCAACTTTTCGACCTTGATGACTCAGACGCTTTGAATTACAGCTACTTTATTAATGATGTTATATTTAACAGCACTGTTTCAGAGCCACAAAAGCTTAAGAAAATCTATGAAAATATAAGCATTGATAATTTACTGACTTGTGCGAATACAGTTTTTTGTAAGGATAATCTTGCGTTTTTAATAGAAACCTCTAAGAAGCCTGCAAAGGTTGAAAGAAAAGTTAATGATATTATAAAGGGGTTTGATTAATTTTTTATTAGTAATTGACATTATAAATTGTTTATGATAGTATATACTTTATAAAGAAAAATGTTGATGAAGACAGGTAGCCTTCTAAGATTTTCAGCGAGCTAAGGGTTTGGTGTGAGCCTTGGTATTTCATTGGGTTACAAATCACTTCGGAGTTGCTTTCTGAAAGCATATATTATTATAATATATTATGTTATTAAGAGTAGCCGGCTTTTCACCGTTAAAAGAAACGCATATAGTAGTATGCTGTAATGGGTGGTTTTGCGAAGCTTTGGTGTTTCGTCCTGTTATGGGATGAAGCACCTTTATTTTTTTATAGGAGGTTGCAACAATGTACAAGAAGGTTGACACTAATCTTGATTTTGTTCAGCGTGAAAAACAGATAGAAAAATTCTGGAAAGAAAACAAAATTTTTGAAAAAAGTATTGAGGAGCGTAAGGACGGTAAGCCATATGTATTTTACGATGGTCCTCCTACTGCTAATGGTAAGCCACATATAGGTCATGTACTTACCAGAGTAATCAAGGATATGATTCCTAGATACCAGACAATGAAGGGCTGTATGGTACCAAGAAAAGCTGGCTGGGATACTCACGGCTTGCCTGTTGAGCTTGAGGTTGAAAAGCTTTTAGGTCTTGACGGTAAAGAACAGATTGAAGAATATGGACTGGAGCCATTTATCTCTAAGTGTAAGGAATCTGTATGGAAGTATAAGGGCATGTGGGAGGATTTCTCTGACACTGTAGGCTTCTGGGCAGATATGGATAATCCTTATGTAACATACGACAATAACTTTATTGAGTCTGAATGGTGGGCTTTAAAGCAGATTTTTGATAAGGGCTTGCTATACAAGGGCTTTAAGATTGTACCTTACTGTCCTCGTTGTGGCACACCTCTGTCATCTCATGAGGTTGCACAGGGCTATAAGGATGTTAAGGAGCGTTCTGCTATTGCAAGATTCAAGGTAAAGGACGAGGACGCTTATATTCTTGCATGGACAACAACACCATGGACACTGCCTTCTAACGTTGCACTTTGTGTAAACCCAGACGAAGATTATGTAAAAATCAAGACAGATGACTATGTTTACTATATGGCTAAGGCACTTGTAGACAGTGTTATCGAGGGTGAATATACAATTCTTGAGGAGTACAAGGGTAAAGAGCTTGAGTACAAAGAATATATTCCACTATTCGATTTTGCTAAGCCTAAGAAGAAGTGCCACTATGTAGTATGTGACAGCTATGTAACACTTACAGACGGTACAGGTGTTGTACACATTGCTCCTGCATTTGGTGAGGACGATGCTAATGTTGGCAGAAAGTACGACCTGCCACTTGTACAGCTTGTAGATGCTAAGGGTGAAATGACAGAAGAAACACCTTGGGCTGGTAAGTTCTGTAAGGATGCTGACAAGGATATTCTTGTAAACCTTGAAGAAAGAGGTCTGCTATTCTCTGCACCTAAGTATGAGCACTCATACCCACATTGCTGGAGATGTGACACTCCACTTATCTACTACGCAAGAGATTCATGGTTTATCAAGATGACTGATGTTAAGGACAGACTGATTGCTAATAACAATACAATTAACTGGATTCCTGAGTCAATCGGTAAGGGTAGATTCGGCGACTGGCTGAACAATGTACAGGACTGGGGTATTTCAAGAAACAGATATTGGGGTACACCACTTAATATATGGGAATGTGAGTGTGGTCACTACCATTCAATCGGTAGCATTGAGGAGCTGAAGTCACTATCTGACAACTGCCCTGACGAGATTGAGCTGCACAGACCATATATTGATGAGGTAACAATTACCTGTCCTCACTGTGGCAAGCCAATGCACAGAGTTCCTGAGGTTATAGACTGCTGGTTCGACTCTGGTTCAATGCCATTTGCACAGCACCATTATCCATTTGAGAATAAGGAGCTATTCGAGTCACAGTTCCCTGCTGACTTTATTTCTGAGGCTGTTGACCAGACAAGAGGCTGGTTCTATTCCCTGCTTGCTATTTCTACATTGATTTTTGACAAGGCTCCATACAAGAATGTAATTGTTCTTGGCCTTGTACAGGACGAAAACGGACAGAAGATGTCCAAGTCTAAGGGTAATGCAGTAGACCCATTTGAGGCTCTTGAAACCTATGGTGCAGACGCTATCAGATGGTATTTCTACACTAACTCTTCCCCATGGCTGCCAAAGAGATTCTACGGTAAGGCTGTAGTTGAGGGTCAGCGTAAGTTTATGGGTACACTATGGAATACCTATGCATTCTTTGTTCTATACGCTAATATAGATAAATTCGACGCTACAAAATATACACTTGATAAGGAAAGCCTGTCTGTAATGGATAAGTGGCTACTATCAAGACTTAACTCTACAGTTAAGACAGTTGACAACAGCCTGGCTAATTACAAAATCCCAGAAGCAGCAAGAGCATTACAGGATTTTGTTGACGAGATGAGTAACTGGTATGTAAGAAGATGTCGTGAGAGATTCTGGGTACAGGATATGACACAGGATAAGATTAATGCTTATATGACACTATATACTGCATTAGTTACAATCGCTAAGGCTTCTGCTCCAATGATTCCATTTATGGCTGAGGAAATTTACCTGAACCTTGTTCGTTCACTGGACGAAACTGCTCCTGAGAGTATTCACTTATGTATGTTCCCAGAGGTTGACGAGTCTGCTATCGACAGCCAGCTGGAGGCTAATATGGACGAGGTACTGAAGATTGTTGTTCTTGGTCGTTCTGCAAGAAATGGCTCTACTATGAAGAACCGTCAGCCACTTGGCAAGATGTCTGTTAAGGCTGAAAATGCTCTTGATAAGTTCTATGTAGAGATTATTGAAGACGAGCTTAACATTAAGAGTGTTGAATTTACAGACGATGTTTCTGGCTTTGTATCATATTCATTCAAGCCACAGCTAAAGACACTAGGCCCTAAGTTTGGTAAGCAGTTAGGTGAAATCCGTACTGCTCTTGCAGAGGTTGACGGTGCTAAGGCTAAGGCAGAGCTTAACGAAACAGGCACAATGACACTTACACTTTCATCAGGCGATATCAAGCTGACAGAGGAAGATTTGCTGATTGATGTTAAGCAGATGGAAGGCCTGTATACTGTTACTGACAACGGTATTACAGTTGTTCTTGATACAACACTGACACCAGAGCTTATAGAAGAAGGCTTTGTTCGTGAGATTATCAGTAAGATTCAGACAATGCGTAAGGACGCTGGCTTTGAGGTTATGGATAACATTGTAATCGGTGTTGCAGATAACGACAAGATTGCAGAAATCATCAGCAGAAACAGCGACGAGATTTCTACAGATGTACTGGCTACTGAAATCACAGCAGTTACAGACGGCTTTGTTAAGGAATGGAACATCAACGGCGAAAAGGTAACACTATCTGTTAAAAAAGTTGATTAATAAACTATAGATG
>JAXJDU010000225.1:0-8752 GCA_036301785.1 Acutalibacteraceae bacterium
CGCTTATACTGTGCATAACCAAACCCTGAGGACAAGCACAGTGGAATTTTGAGCTTGCTGGTGTGGTAAAAAAATCGGTTTTGCTCATCCAGTCAAGAAGCTTATCTTTACCAGGACGGTTTACATACTGGTTGAATAAATCAAGAAATTCTGCTTTATAATCGTGAAATTCATCTTTTATAAGCTCGCTCATAATGTTACCTCTTACTTATATTACATTAATGACTCGTCGTATATTGCACGCATACCACCAACAAATTTAGGGCGTGTTCGTGCTGCTATTATTCTTGCCTCGCCTATTGTGCGTTGCTTTAATGGCACTGGTACTGCTGTATCCTTTAAATGCATACCAATAAGCACTCCACCTATATCTATACCGGCATGAGCCTTTATTTTTTCTACAACAACTGGATTTTCCAGCGAATTGTAGGTTGCTGTTGCAAATGAACCACCAGCCTTTGGCTGTGGAATTACATTTACCGGCTCGTAGCCGTATTTTTCGGCTGCCTCTGCCTCTATTACATTGCTCTGTTCAAATGCTCGCAGCATTGTGAGGCTATATAGATATTATTTTCTTTAAGCATTTCGTAAATAACCTTAAACACCTCGTTTGCAAGCTGTGGTGTTGAGTTTGTACCTGGGTTATTACCTGTTATCTCGCTGGTAGAACAGCCTATAACGCATATATTACCACTTTTCAGCTTTGCAGCCTGTAAAAGCTCGGTAACAACTGCTTTTGTTTCTTCTATAATTTTATTCATAAAGCTCAGTCCAATCTGTATTTATTAAAAATATTATATCCTGTTTATTAATTAGTATTAAATTATTTTCTTTTCTTTAAGGTATGCAACAAATTCCTCTACATCTTCAAGAGCCTGCTGGTATGTTACATTATATTCACTGGTAAAAGCCTGTGCAATCTGGTTGTTAGTTAAATTTTCTTCAAGCTTTTTCCAGATAAACGCACCAGTTTCGTTAAAAGTAATCATCGCATTCAGGTTTGCACAGCTATCACCTAATGGCACAAGCATATACTCGCCTGCTATCTCTCTTAATAAATAATTATTCTTCATAGCTACCTCCAGAATAGTTGCTATTATAATTTTACAACACTGTGTACAAATAATCAACTAAAACACTATTAAAATGACAAAAATCGTAAAAATAAGGGTGTGTTAATTGCTAAGATTAACACACCCTGTAGGATTATTTATTTCTTATTATTTTTATTTTCCAGCTTATATGCTTCGATCTGGTATGAAAGAGTTGAAACTATCCAAATAACTGTAATTAATAGCACTGTAAAAACTCCTGTATGGTAGATAATCTGAGCAATAAATGCAATACACCATACGATTGCACAAGTAGCATTTGTAATCTTAAAGGATTTATATGCTGCCTTACCAACCATTATCTTTTCTGCTTCATCAAGGCTGTTATCCCAGTCCTTTTGGAAATTTTTATCAAAAACCTCTCCTCTTTTTTCTGGGTTTATTTTCTTTTCTAGTTCTATGCAAGCTCTTTGAATAAGCATATAGAATAGTGTGCTTATTGTAAATATTGCTAATGTAATCCCACCATTAATTCCTATTATTTTATTTGCCAAAGTAACATTTTTTGAGTCTAAAAAGAAAATAGCTATTGTGATAAGAAAAAAAGTTGAAAGAAGTGTTGCATTGCTTATAATAAGAACCTTAGAAATCATTTGCTCTATTTTAAATATACTTTCTTCATCTTCGCCATCCCAGCTATTAAAAGCCTTTTTTGACTTAAAATAATACATAAGGTTAATACCACCAGCTATAAGTGACAGACACGCAAATATCCATGGCATAGCAGAAACAGCGTTATTATATATATTTGTGTTACCAAAAACATCAAACATAATATCTGAATTCTCTATATATTTAATAAGATAACCTGAGAAAAATCCAATTGCACCTAGTACAACGCCTACTCCCACCGAGATAGCAAGATTAGTAACAAAGCCTCTTGATTTTTTATTTGTCTTGCTATTATTTTTATTACTGTTATTTTTACTCATTTTCGTTGTCCTCCTCATAACTGAAAATCTCCTCAACTGTTGCATTACACACCTTTGCAATTTTTAATGCAAGTGTTACTGATGGCGAATAGTCGCCACGCTCTATCTGGCTGATTGTTTGTCTTGATGTACCAACAAGTGCCCCCATCTGCTGTTGGTTTACACCAAGCTTTGCCCTATACTCTTTAAGCTTATTATATAGTGGCATATTACCTCTCCCTTCTTTTATAACAACTATCATTGTCATTATTATGTTATTGACAACTATAGTTGTCATCAGAGATTAAAAAAAATAATAAGAGCTGTGCACCACTCTTTCATCTTTTTAACCTGACAACTTTTCTTGTCACTGTTATTATACCAATGACAACTATCGTTGTCAATATAGTTTTTGATAAAATTATAAACACTGTACACTTGACTACTTTCCTTTGCGTTTTGACAATGTTTCTTGTCATTTTACATAATGACAACTATCTTTGTCATTGCTTTTAAAAAACAAAGGCTGAAAGCCATACTTTAAGTACAGCTTTCAGCCCTTATCTGTTTAAATTATGCACCCTGTAGACAGCCAAGAATATTTCTTGCGTTTTCAATTCCCTTTTCTGATAATGAGTACATGGTCAATTTTCCGGTTTTTCGACTGTTAACAATACCACTATCACATAAAATCTTCATATGGTGTGAAAGTGTTGGCTGAGAAACATCAAGCTTCTCCAGTATTTTGCAACCACACATTGTTTCTTTTGTTAAAAGATTGATGATTTTAATTCTGTTTACATCGTCAAAAGCCTTGAACACCTTTAATGTTAATTCAGTATTTAGTGTCATAATATCATACCTCCCAATATAACATTATTATTACAATTTATTGATATTAACGGTAAACTCTACTAAACTACGAATAACCCTGTCTTTATCTTAATCACCCATAAACTATCCTGCATTTACAATAGCATAAACGCTGATAAAAAATTAACCCCCTAACTAATTATTATAATAAAAAAACTATATATATTCTGAATATACCACTGTATTTGCAACATATTTAGACTGGTAATCAATAAAATCAGTATTCATTCATATTCTACAGTATCTACCCATTTCATTAAGAACTCTTTATCCTCCTGCAAGTCATTAGTAAGCAACGAAGCAGCCACTATAGGCAACCACTGAAGCACATATTGCTTTGCAGTATTACTTTTTGCACAAAACAGTTTTAAATATCTGTCTGCCAATTCTGGCTGATTCTGCAAAAACAGCATATATGTTCTTGCTACATCTGCAGAAGCATTACCCTGTGCAGCGTGTGACCAGTCGATTATGTAGGCTTTACCCTCTTTATCTACCATTACATTTGTAAGGTTAAAATCTCCATGACATACCTTTGTATGCTTTGGCATAGACTCCAGCCTTGTGTGTAGTTCATACCTTATTGTATGGTCAAGCTGTGTAAGGCTTGAGATTTTTCTGTTCATCTTGTCCTTAAGCTTGGTAAGCAGTGGTGCTTTTTTGCTGTGCACCTCCATTTGTAAATCTACAAACAGCTCAAGATATTCATCTGTCTTGTCAGGATTTTCAGAAATAAGCTCGTGCAGGGTTTTACCGTCTACATAATCAATAGTAATAGCCCATTTGTCATCTATAACCGAAAACGCCTTTAAAGCAGGAATCGGCAACCCGGTTTCTTCTACTCTTGACTGGTTTAATGCCTCGTTAAGAATATCTGACTTTGGGTGCATATCGTTATCAAACAGCTTTACAACAGTATTATCAACCCTGTATACAACCTTATCCTTGCGTTCTGCTAAAATCTCGTCATATATCATATAAACTCACCTGTCTTCCAAATTTTACTATGCAAAACAACTAATTATCTTGTGGATTTATTATACCATTTATTTTTTTGAATGTATATATAATAAACAGAAAATATCTCACACTATTTTTGGTGATTTATACAAAATTTTCTTTAATATTTGTTATATTAGTTATATTGCTGTTAATTCATTAAATTTTTTATGAATATATTAATCTTATTTTACAGCATATAAATTATATGGTATAATCATCATAGAAAATTAAGGAGATTTAAAATGGAAAATTTCAGTAAAAGAGTTTTCAGCACTGGTGAGTTATTGCCTGTTATTGAAAAAACAGTTTCTGAGAATGGTACTTTTCCTCTTACTGTAACCGGTACAAGCATGACACCCACACTATACAGCAACAGAGATATTGTACATTTAGTGTCAACAGCTGTTAAACCTTATAAAAAATATGACATTGTACTTTTTAAACGCAATAACGGCACAGTTGTTTTGCACAGAATTATAAAAATACTTGATGACAACATGCTTTTGATTAATGGCGATAGCCAGACATGGACAGAAGAAATTAACGACACGCAAATTATAGCAGTGGTTAAAAGCTTTAAGCGAAAAGGCAGGCTGGTTGATTGCGATAATTTATTGTATAGAATCAGAATGTCACTTTGGTGTAAAGCACGAAGAATAAGACCATTTTTATTTAAGGTTTCTCGTTTGGTTAAAAGCAAATAAAACAGTGTACCTTATAAAAAACACCCCCACATAAAGCAATCCAGAAAACTGCTTTATGTGGGGGGTACTGTTTTTGTGTTTGGTTTTAAGTTTTGGGGTTTAATCTTTATTTTATATTCAGAATTACATACCTAAAACTGCACGCTGGATTAAAACTGCGTCTAAAACTGATACATTGTTATCTGCGTTTAAATCAGCTGCATAGACTGCTCTTTCGTTAAACTGATAAGTACCAACTACATTTTTAAGAGTAACTATAACATCAATAATAGTTATAGTCTCATCAAGGTCAGCATCACCCTTTTTAACAGCAGATAATGAGTTATATGCTGTTGTAAGTGAATTATACGCTGTATTATATGTATCATTTGTAGAATCAGCAGCTGCAAGCACGCTGTTTGCTTCGTTCAGTGCAGCGATAACTCTATTAACAGAAGCCTCTGTATACTGATATTGTGACTTGTTGATATCTGTATTTACACGGTTTACAAGATTCTGTAAATTAACCTTAGATTTCAGAACAAGAGCATTAATCTTTTCGTTTACCAATGCAACCATGCTGTTAACCTCTGTAGCTGTTGGATTAGATTTATTCAATAACGCCTGTGCAGAAGCCACTGCGTCTGAAAGCTCATTTACAGAAGCCTGTGTATAAAGTGCTGAATTTTCAAGCACCTGATTACCCTTTGCTATTACCTCCTGTAGTGGAAGCAGATGTGAAGGTGATAGCTGCTCGCATAGGTTTGCTATTGTCTGAGCTGCTGTGTCAATATCTGACTGTGTTGTAAAGAAATCATTCTTCAGTGTTTCAACCTTAGCAAGCTCTTCTCTCAGCTTGCTTACTACTTCTTGTGAGAAGCCTGATGTATTACCGTTAAGCTTAGCCTGAGCAAGTGCAGCAGCGTTGTCAAGCTCTGCTGTGTTTTTGTCAGCTGACAGATTTACGAATGGGATATTCTTGTTTAATGCATAGTAATACGCAGATGAGCCTGACTGGCCATAAACAGTAACATTATCAGAATACAAAAATGCATTATCTGCGATTGATGAAACAGTTGATGGAATATAAATCTTATTCAGGTTTGCACAGGAAGCAAATGCCATTGAATCGATTGTGTTTATACTTGATGGAAGTATAACATTATCCAACACAGTACAGCTGTAAAAGGCATTTCGTGGAATAATAGAAAGACTGTTTGTATTGAATGTTACACTTTTCAGAGAAGTACATTTACTGAATGTATGTGCACCTAAAAGCTTAACACTAGCAGGAATTGTAACAGTTTGTAGTGCTGTAGCCTCGGTAAATGCATAATCACCTATTTCGGTAATTGTATCTGGCATTATAACCTCTTTTTGCACTGTATTATAGCTAAAAGCGTTTTTACCTATTCGATAAATAGTATAACTCTTTATCATTTCTGGGATTGTTACAATTTCTGAATTAGCTATTGATGAGTTTGCTTTCAAGCCTACAATTTCTGCTTTGGTTGATGTCAAACGCTCATACGCAATACCTCCGGAATATTGAATCAGTGCTGATGCTGATACTGAGAAAAATAAAGAACACAGCATTAATAACGACATAAATACTGCTAAAAGCTTCTTAATTTTCATGATTATCCCCCTTTAAATTTTATTATCTAAATTATACCTTAAAACAAGAAATAATTCAACATAGATATGTAACTATTAACCAATTCGTCTGACTGAAATTAAAATTTTATTAATAAAATTTTAGTACAATAAAGACCGAATAAATCGCAAAAAGCGTTTAACCGGTCTTTATACTCTGATTAAATCAGTGTTATTATAGTTGTGCAGAAAACAATAAAATTAATTATTTTTTAAGTTTCTGCATTTTGCCGTTGATTCTGTTTTTTCTTCTTTCAGTTTCTTCTTTGTTGATTCTGATATTTCCGTTATCGTCAATATCAAGCACATCGCCTGCTTTTGCACCGTCTGGAAGCTCTGAAAGCTCTATACCGAAAAAGCACTTATCTTTATCTTCGCAAATTGCAAAATTATTTTCGAATCTTTCTATTATCAATGTTTTCATAGTTTCACCTTATGTTCTGCCCTTTTTTGTTGCAGAGCCTTTTTTATTATTTGCTTTTTTTCTGCTGTTTGGTTTACCCTTTACAGGCTTTTTGCTGTTACCCTTACCGTTTTTTGCAGATTTTCTTTGCTGATTAAAGCCTGGTGGAGGTGTTACAAGACAGTTTTTGCCTGTGCCTATTAAATCCTCTCTGCCTGCCATAATCAAAGCCTTTACCACGGTTTCTTTATTCTTTGGGTTAAAGTATTGCAGTAATGCTCTTTGCATTGCCTTTTCCTTTGGTGTTTTAGGCACATATACCTCTTGCAGAGTATATGGGTCTAGTCCTGTATAGAACATACAAGTTGACACAGTACCCGGTGTAGGATAGAAATCCTGAACCTGCTCTGGTCGGATATGCTCCTTTTTCAGGAACAATGCAAGCTCGATTGCGTCCTTTAGGGTTGAGCCTGGGTGCGATGACATTAAATATGGCACCAGATATTGTTCTTTGCCTACTTGCTTTGTTATTCTGAAAAACTCGTCAGAGAATTTTTTGTATGCCTCTATATGTGGCTTACCCATTTTGTCAAGCACAGCAGCTGAGCAATGCTCGGGAGCTACCTTAAGCTGACCACTTACATGGTGTTCAACCAGCTCTCTGAAAAACTCGTTGCTTTCGTCCTCCATCATATAGTCAAAGCGTATACCAGAACGGATAAACACCTTTTTAATCCCCTTGATTGCTCTTAGCTTACGCAAAAGCTGCAGGTATTCATCGTGAGTAACCTGTAGATTTTTACAAGGTGTTGGTGCAAGGCATTTTTTATTCTTACACATTCCTGCCTTTTCCTGAATTTTACATGATGGCTTACGGAAGTTTGCAGTAGGGCCACCAACATCGTGAATATATCCCTTGAAGCGTGGATTTTTTGTAAGTGATATAGCCTCGTTAATAACTGACTCTTCGCTGCGTGTGGTGATAACTCTGCCCTGATGAAATGCGATTGAACAGAAATTACACGCACCAAAGCAACCACGGTTGTGAGTTATTGAAAACTCAACCTCCTGAATACCTGGTACACCACCTAAAGCTTCGTAAGAAGGGTGATACATTCTCTCATATGGTAATGAATATACCCAGTCAAGCTCGCTTTGAGTCAGTGGTGGCATTGGCTGATTCTGCACCAGAATATACTTACCGTGTCGCTGTATAATCTTTTTGCCACGCACAGCGTCCTGCTCTTCCATTTGCTTACGGCAGGCTACTGCGTATTCCTTTTTATTTTCTCTTACAATTTCATAGCTTGCACACTCTGATGCAGCCATTGGCACATAATCCTGTGTTTTTACAGCGTAGCAGATACCACGGATATCATGTAAATCCTTTACCGTGCCACCCTTGTTGAGTATATCTGCAATTTCTATTGTCTGGTTTTCACCCATTCCATAGGTGAGGATATCTGCCTTACTATCAAACAGAATCGATGGACGAACTGCGTCGTCCCAATAATCGTAGTGGGCAAATCTTCTTAAAGAAGCCTCCAGTCCACCTATAATAACAGGAGAATCGGGATAAATTTCTTTTATAATATTTGAATATACAATTACAGCTCTGTCTGGACGACTGCCAGCCTTGCCACCTGCTGTGTAAGCGTCATCGCTACGCTTTTTCTTTGCAGCTGTATAATGAGCAACCATACTGTCTATATTGCCAGATGTAACCATAAAGCCTAGTCTTGGTTTGCCAAAACGCTTAAAATCGTTTGCGTTATGCCAATCTGGCTGTGATAAAATAGCTACTCTGTAGCCTTTAGCCTCCAGCACTCGTGACAATATACTTATACCAAAGCTTGGATGGTCAACATAGGAATCGCCTGTAACAAATACAAAATCTACATAATCCCAGCCACGGTTATTCATTTCTTCTTTGGTTATAGGTAAAAAAGACATTGCTTTACCTCCTGTTTTTGTGATAATAATTTGCATTTTTAATGAACAATAAATTGTAGTTTATGTGACTGCTTCGCAGTCACATAAAGACACGCACAAACCAAATCTTAAAGTTTGGGTAAAGCCTTTTTTAAAGGCTTTTGGGTCAAGGGCAAAGCC
>JAXJDU010000226.1:0-1772 GCA_036301785.1 Acutalibacteraceae bacterium
GGCTTTGCCCCTGCACCCCACCACCCTTTGAAAAGGGTGGACCTAAACTTTACGCTTTGCTCAATCGCAGTTTGTTTTTAACCCCACAAACTACAATTTATTAATAAAACATTGTACCAATACCCTCGTCAGAGAATAGCTCGATAAGGATTGAGTGCTCTATTCTGCCGTCGATGATATGTGCACGCTTAACGCCTCGTCTTACTGCCTCTACACAGCAATCTATTTTAGGTATCATACCACCACTGATAATTCCCTCTTTTTTAAGCATAGGCACTTCACTTACATTTACAACAGGGATAAGTGTATCCTCGTCATCTTTATCTCTTAGCAGACCACGGATATCTGTCATAAGAATAAGCTTACACGCACCAAGCTGTGCAGCAATTCTCGCTGCGGCAACATCGGCATTTATGTTATAAACATTACCATCATAGCCACCAGCTATTGTAGAGATAATAGGCACATAGCCGTTATTGATAGCGTCGTTGATAACCTCAGCGTTTACCTCTCTTATCTCTCCAACAAAGCCTAAATCGTCAGCAGAAGCAAGCTTGTCTGCCATTAACATTCTGTCATCCAAGCCACAAAGACCCAAAGCCTTACCACCGTGGTTGCTTAAATTCTGAACTAAGCTTTTATTAACCTTACCAGCAAGCACCATCTGAACAATATCCATTGTTTCCTGGTCGGTAACTCTCATACCGTTAATAAACTTGCTTTCTTTACCTGTTTTATTAAGCATCTGGCTTATCTCTGGGCCACCACCATGTACAAGTACAACATTAACACCAACTAAGTGCATAAGAACAATATCGCTCATAACAGCACTTTTAAGCTCTGGTGTTATCATAGCGTTACCACCGTATTTTACTACTACGGTCTGACCTGCATATTTTTGAATATATGGCATAGCCTGCACAAGCACATGTGCTCTGTCTTCATTAGAAACTACCATTTTTATTTCCCTCTTTATTTTTATATTTATTTATATAATCATTACACAAACTACAATCCGGCACTAAAGGAATAAAGATTTTCTTTAACCTCAGCAGTTATTGTTGCTGTATTTCTGTCATAATTAAATTCTTCCGGCACCTCTATGTGTTTACCGATTTCTTCATTGCCATTTGTAACTATATAACCGTTAACCTGCTGAAATACAGCACCCTCGCTTATTAAAACATAATTTTCGTTAAAAGCATAGGCGTAAGCAAATTTCTTACTGTTGATTATTTCATTTACTTTTTCTGTTGTAGCAGGCAACAGATTATTTTCACCACTGTTATCTGAACCTGCATATAGAGTATATACAGTTTCGGTGTTCAAAGTATTGTCTGCTATACCGTCTAAAACATAGCTACCTATAATTTCTGCATTGCTGATTTGCCTGTTCTTTTCGTTCTGTTCAGCCCTGTTTATAATTATTGGCAAAGTGATTATGGCAATAATTACAAGAGTCAGCACCACAGCCAATGCTATTACACATCTCTTTAAAGTTTTGGCTTTCATATGTATTTCTCCATAGCTATGACTTAAAGCTCCTTAATATCAGGCTCCTCTGTTACTACATCAGGAATGTTTTCTCGAATATCCTGTATAGTTTCAGCCCTTGCAAGCATTTGCATTGAAGGCGAATGTGAATAAGCATATATGCCATTATAGTAACATTCGTCATACTCTGTTCTTGCTGGAAAAGCCAATATAGGCTCACTCATAGAAAACTGAGCATTAACAGCCTTTTTGTTTCCTCTTGCGTCAAGCTTAATCCA
>JAXJDU010000227.1:0-3808 GCA_036301785.1 Acutalibacteraceae bacterium
CTTAACCCTCCCCACACGACCAAAGGGGGACTTTGTCCCCCTTATGGAATCCCCCACGCTTAGTCAAACTACATTTGGCTGGAATTTGTTTTTTCGTTAGGGTAGTTCCGTTTGGTTTTGTGCGTATCTTGAGTGACTGCGTAGCAGACACTCAAGCGTAAAGTTTAGGTCCAGCCTTTTCAAAGGCTGGTGGGGTGCAGGGGCAAAGCCCCTGCCAAACTACAATTTATCTTATTAATTCAAAAAGAGGTTGTGTAGAAAATGGATGTTGATTTAATTTTTAAAATTGCAGCTATTGGTATTATTGTAGCTGTGCTTAATCAGGTTTTAATTCGAAGTGGCAGAGAAGAGCAGGCTATGATGACAACGCTTGCCGGCTTGATTGTTGTATTGCTTATGGTTGTACAGCAGATAAGTGGGCTGTTTAACACTATTAAAAGCCTGTTTGATTTATAGAAGTATGAATATAGCAGTAGTATGCATTATTGCAGTGATATCCTCAATTATTGCAATATCATTAAAAAAGAATACACCTGAAATTTCTCTGGTTTTATCGATTATTACCGGAGTTATTATACTTATGTCAATAGCTACATATTTACCACTTTTCACCAACAAATTAGAATCTCTTATGCTTCAGACAGGTGTTAATACTGAGTATGCAAAAATTCTGCTTAAGGCTGTGGGTATATGCTTTATATGTCAGTTTTCATCAGACATCTGCAAGGATTCGGGTCAATCTGCTTTAGCCGGCAAGGTAGAGCTTGCCGGCAAGATTCTTATATTAATCTCTGCCCTGCCTTTGATAGAAAAAATATTAGAAACAGCTAATTCTTTAATTGTTGGTTAACTTTAAAAGGTGGTGATATATATAAAAATAATTATCTCTGTTATATTGGGGTTAATTACTCTGTTTTCTTCCTGTACTGTAGTATATGCTGACAACAGATTATGGAGTGAAGAAGAAATTTATAACGAGCAATACAAGCTATCGGGTGCAGATACATTGGTAGACGAGCTACCACAAGAAGCTAAAAAACAGCTTAAAGCTATAGGCATAACCTCACCAGATTGGCAGGAGCTTAACTCATTATCCTTTTCTGAAATATTCAACAGCATTTTACATCAGATTCAGGTGCAGTCTATAACCCCACTTAACTGTGTAATTAAAATTATCGGTGTAATTCTTCTTGTTGCACTTATCAACAGTGTTAAAACAACTATAGGCTCATCTTCCCTGACAAGTGTGCTCGACTGCGTTTCGGTGCTTTCGGTAAGCATAATTTTAATTGAACCTATAAGTCATACTATTAATTACAGTGCAACTGTTATAAAGCTTTCAGCTGACTTCATGCTTGTATTTACTCCTGTTATGGTTACTGTTATGCTATCTGTGGGACAATCTATGCAGGGGGCTACAAGCTACACTATGGTAATGAGCATAGGCACAGCTGTATCACAGATTGCTTCAAAGATACTTGAGCCTTTGCTTAATATTTTTCTTGCTATGTCTGTTGCAGGTGGAATATCGCAAAAAATAAAGCTTAGTGGCTTTTGCGACCTTGTATATAAGCTTGTTAAATGGAGCTTAACCTTTATAATGTCGATTTTTACAACAATACTTACCATGCAAAGTGTAATATCAACCTCGGCTGATTCTGCCACTACAAAAGCAACCCGTTTTGCAATAAGCAGCTTTGTTCCTCTTGTAGGTGGTGCATTAAGTGAGGCTTACCAGACGGTAAGGTCGTGCATGGGAATGTTGAAATCTGGTGTTGGTGTATTTGCAATACTTGCAACCGGTTTTATATATCTTCCTGCAATACTCTCTTGCGTTTTATGGCTTGTAGCAGTAAATATTTCGGTAGCACTTGCAGAGGTTTTTGATATGAAGAATATAATCGCACTTTTAAAAAGCATAGCAACGGTTATTAATTCCTTAGTCGCAATATTACTGTGCTGCATGATTATATTTATAATTTCGTCTGCTGTAATGCTTCTAGCAGGAGGTGTTGTTTAGTGAGTACTATAAGCTCATGGGCAGCGTCTGTATGCACTGTAGCGATAATATGTGCGTTATTCGACATGCTTGTTCCACAGGGTAACACAACCAAAATGCTTAATTTTATTCTTGGTACATTTCTTGTTGTGGCTATTGTTATTCCTTTTGTTGATATAATTCAGTCGGGGGCTTTTAATACTGATGATATTAATTTTGACGACAGCAATTATACACTTGTTGAGCAAAACGAAGATTTAACCTTAGAGGTAGGTAAAAAAACGGTAGAAAAAATAATTGCCAAGGTATTGCAAGAAAAAAATATTGAGTACAGGAAAATAGTTATCAATATGGATAGTTCAACAAACAGCAGCATAGATATTATAAGAGCAGAAATTTATATTAACAACACCAGCAGAAACAGACTTACAGAAATTCAAAGCATAGTAAAAAAGCAGACAGGGATAACACCTGATGTAATTGTGGGGTGATGAAATGCAAGATGATAAAGCTATACTATCCAGCTTAGACCAATTAAGTAAAAGTCCTAAATTTATTAAAGCTGTAATTATCGCAGGACTAATCGGCATATTTCTTATTTTAATGTCAGGCATATTTACTGATAAAAAAGATAGCAATGAAGCAACCCCTGCCTCTGACATTGCATATATCAGTTTAACAAAATACGAAAACGAGCTTGAACAAAATCTTGCAGATATAATAAGCTCGATAAATGGTGCCGGAAAAACAAGAGTTTTGCTTACTATGGACAGCACTGTAGAGCAGGTATATGCCACAGATAAAAGCATGTCACAAAACAACAGCGAAAATTCCGGTGATAACACCGAAAGCAAGGAAGATACATCAGCAACCACTACATATATAACAGTTGAGCTTTCAGACGGCACACAGCAAACTGTGCTGCTTAAAGAAATTCAGCCTAAGGTGCGTGGTGTACTGGTAGTTTGCAGTGGTGGTGATAACAATGTTGTAAAAGAAAAAATTGTTGACGCTGTTACAAAGGTGCTTAACATATCATCTTCAAGAGTGAGCGTTGCAGGCTTAACACAATAATACTAAGGAGGAGTTTTTATGAAACTTGGAAAAAGGCAATTAATATTAACAGGCTTGGTGCTTACCTTAGGTGCGGCTGTATATTTGAACTGGCAATTTTCAAGCAATACTGATTTACTGACAGGTGCCAGCCCTATAACCGTTTCTAAAGAATTAGGTGAAGCAGAATTTGTAAACACATCAAGTGATAAAAAGGCTGGTACATCATCAAGCAAAAAATCCGATTCAAAGCCAGACGAAGCCACAGCAAGCACTAAAAGCAAAGCCTCACAAAGCAGTAATGAATTTTTTGCAAAAGCAAAGCTTAACCGAGAAGAAACTCAGGACAAAATTGCAGAAATGACTAAAGAGGTGCTTAACGCTGCAGAAGAAAGCGACGCTGCAAAAACCGAAGCAGTTACTCAGGCAGCACTGCTTGCAACCACATTAGAACAACAAAGCAACATAGAAAGCCTTGTGCTTGCAAAGGGCTTTCAGGATTGCCTTGCATTTATACAGAATGACGAATGTAGCATAGTAGTAAAAGACAGTAGCTTTACTGACGAAAAGGCACTTATAATCAAAGACATTGTTACAGGTCAGACCGGTATAGCCATAGATAAAATTAAAATTAATGCTGTAAAGTAAATTGTAGTTTGTGTGACTGCTTACGCAGTCACACAAAGACACGCACAAACCAAAACTTAAAGTTTGGGTAAAGCCTTTTTAAAGGCTTTTGGGGTCGAGGGGTAACAC
>JAXJDU010000228.1:0-3960 GCA_036301785.1 Acutalibacteraceae bacterium
ATGTTATATTATTTATAAGGTGATTAAAATGGATAACATTAGCACAAAGAAAAATATAGGGTATAGGCTGGCAACACTTTTTAATAAGACAAATAAAAAACAAAAAGAGCTTGCAGAATATTTAGAAGTAAAGCCAAATGTTGTTTCTTATTTTGTAAATGGTGAGCGTGTACCGAACACTGAACAAGTAATTAAAATAGCAACTTTTTTTAATGTTTCAACTGATTATCTGCTAGGGCTTACCGATATTACTACCACAGATAAAGATTTGAAATTCATTTGTGATTATACTGGATTATCAGAAGAAGCGATTGCTTCATTGGTGAATTTAATTAAAAGTGAACCTGAAGAACATAAGCTGAAACTGAAAAAAGTAGAGCTTTCAAATTCTGAAATTGTTAATAATTTTATATCTGGTGGTTATTTAGGATTTTTATCTCATTACACCCTTTCTTATTCTGTATATAAAGGGTTAGAAGATTTATTTGAAATTCGTACAAAAGTAAATGAGGAAGCTAAAAAAAGAGGAATAGATATAAAAATTAATATGGGTATAGACAAAATTAGAGAAGTTGTCCCTGATTTATTTACTTGTGAACATTTAGCCAAAGGAATGTTGACTACCATTGAAGAAACTGTATCAGATTTCGCAAAGGATATTTATGCAGTTTACATATGTGGTGTTCCAAAAGAAGGTGAAGAATAGTGGCAAGCATAACAAAGAGGGGTGACAGCTACCGTATAACTGTAAGCTGTGGGTATGACAGCAACGGTAAAAAGCTGACTAAAAACTGCACCTGGAAGCCTGACAGCAAAATGACACCTAAGCAGATAGAAAAGGAGCTACAAAGGCAGGCTGTACTATTTGAGGAAAGGTGTCGTACTGGTCAGGTGTTGCAGAGTAACACACGCTTTGCAGAGTTTGCAGAGGAATGGCTAAAGGCAAAGGCTGACGAGCTACGACCACGAACCTATGACAGATACATTGCAATGATACCAGTAATAAACACAGCCATAGGACATATGAAGCTAGACAGAATACAACCACACCACCTGCAAGCATTCTATAAGAATCTGTCAGAGGACGGAATAAGACAAGATATAAAATACACCTGTTGCATTGATTTGAAAGCGTTGTTAAAAGAAAAAGGCTTAACAATAGCCTTTTTCTCTAAACTCTGTGGAGTATCTCAAACTACATTAAGATGTGTATTTAAGGGGCAAAATGTAAACGAAAGCACAGCTAAAGCTGTTTGCAAAGCGTTGAACCTGAAAGAGAACAGCACATTCAAGGTTGCAGAGAACTGTAAAACGGCTCTTTCTACTACCACAATACATAGGTATCACGGGCTTATATCGTCAATGCTGAATACAGCTGTTGAATGGCAGTTGATATATTCAAACCCTTGTAGCAGATTAAAGCCACCAAAGATAGAAAAAACAGAGCCTAAGTATCTTGATGAGGTGCAGGCTGTGGAGCTTTTGGAGTGCCTGGATAATGAAGATATGCAGTTTAAAACAGCTGTAACAGTGCTGATATTTACAGGCTTACGCAGAGGAGAGCTTTTAGGGCTAGAGTGGCAGGATATAGACTTTACCCACAATGTTATACACATTCGCCGTACTTCCTTGTACTCGTCAAAGCGTGGCATGTTCGAGGACACAACAAAGAATGATACATCACACAGAGCATTAAGTGTGTCAGCTGATGTTATAGAGCTGTTGCAACACTTTAGGGGTTGGCAATCAGAGCAAAGGCTAAAGCTGGGCAGTCAATGGCACAATTCAGACAGAATATTCACAAAGTGGAATGGCTTGCCGATGAACCCCGACACACTATCGGCAGACTTCAAGAAATTTCTAAAAAGGAATAATTTGCCTGATATACCACTTCACGGACTGTGACACACAAATGCTACACTTCAAATTGCCAGTGGTGTACCATTAACCACAGTAGCCAACAGACTAGGACACGCTAACACAGTAACTACAAGCAAGATATACACCCACGCTATACAATCAGCAGATGAGCAGGCAGTTGCAATGCTTGACAGCTTGCTGACAGGCAAGAAACAGAAAACAGGATAAATAATGCAACCAATCGTGTAACGATTGATTTTGTATTGCTCTGTAATTGTTCTAGTTGCATTTGGTTGCATAAAAAATAGAGGTATCTCCAAACGGAAACACCTCTAAAACATTCAATTATTACAGCTGTATGGTATACATTTTTATACAGTAGTAGACAACCAGTATACAAGCATAGTATACAAATAGTAGACAAGGGGATAATTTTGCCTACAAAAGAAAACAAGCCCAGTAGTAATTTTTCGCATACTACTGGGCTTTTGTGTGGTTGCGGGAGCCAGACTTGAACTGACGACCTTCGGGTTATGAGCCCGACGAGCTACCATCTGCTCCATCCCGCGATATTTAAGTTGTCTGTATTTCCTACAGCTTCATCATTATATCTCATGGCAATGGTTTTGTCAACACTTTTTTTAAAATTTTTTTAAATAAATTTATAGTGGCTATTATTACTTGATTTTAATGCGTTTTTAGTCTATAATAGTACAATGAAAATCTATATTTTGATGGGAGTGTGACGACTATGATTAGTGGTGCGGAGATAATGGTAAAATGCCTGGAGCAAGAGAATGTAGAAATCTTGTTCGGCTACCCTGGTGCAGCCATTTGTCCTTTTTATGATGCACTTATGGAGTCGCCAATTGAGCACATTCTTGTAAGACAAGAGCAAAATTCAGTTCATGCAGCAAGTGGCTATGCCCGTTCTGTAAGCAAGCCTGGTGTTTGCGTTGCAACATCTGGCCCTGGTGCTACAAACCTGATTACAGGTATTGCTACAGCTTATATGGACTCTATTCCAATAATAGCAATTACTGGTCAGGTAAGAAGTGACCTTATAGGTAGAGATGTATTCCAGGAGGCAGACATAACAGGTGCTTGTGAGCCTTTTGTAAAGCATAGCTATTTAGTAAAGAAAACAGAGGATTTGCCAAGAATATTCAAAGAGGCATTTTATATAGCAACATCAGGCAGACCAGGCCCTGTTCTTATAGATGTACCTATTGATATTCAGACAAACAAAATAGAAGAATTTGTATATCCTGAAAAGGCAGAAATTACAGGCTATAAGCCTTGTACAGAGGGTCATGCAAAGCAGATTGAAAGAGCTGCAGAGCTTATTAAGTCAGCTTCAAGACCAATTATCTGTGCTGGTGGTGGTGTGCTTACATCTGGTGCAAAGCTGAAGCTGGTTGAGTTTGCAACAAAAACAGGTATTCCTGTAGTTTCTACAATGATGGGTATTGGTGTAATGCCTACAGAAAATAAGCTGTACCTTGGTATGCTTGGCTCACACGGTAAGGGTGTGGCTAACAGAGCTATACACGAGGCTGATGTGATTCTTATCTGTGGTGCAAGAGTAGGTGACAGAGCAGTTGCTGCTCCTGGTCAGCTTTCAGCTAATTCTAAAATTATCCATATTGATATTGACCCGGCTGAAATAGGTAAGAATGTAGAGGTTACAGTACCGATTGTTGGTGATATGAATAATGTTATCAATAAGCTTTGTGATACTATCGGAGATTTCCATGTTTCTCAGGAATGGGAGGATACCACAGACCGTTGGAAGAATGAGCTTTCAAGAACAGCTCCTGTATTTGAGGGCTGTGTAGAGCCAAGAAGCTTTATTGCCAAGCTTTCAGAGATGATGCCAAATAAATCTATTCTTGTTGCCGATGTTGGTCAGAATCAGATCTGGTGTGCAAATAATTTCCAGATTAAAGAGGGTAGATTCCTTACAACTGGTGGTATGGGTACAATGGGTTACTCTGTGCCTGCTGCTATGGGTGCAAAGTTTGCAAGACCAGACAGACAGGTTGTTGCTGTATGTGGTGACGGTTCTTTCCAGATGGGTATGAACGAGCTGGGTACAAT
>JAXJDU010000229.1:0-5504 GCA_036301785.1 Acutalibacteraceae bacterium
AGCAGATTTTGAATGTTGAATCTACAAAAATATCTGTAATATCATAGTTACCTGCACAAATACCACTGATAAAGCCGAATAGAACATCGTAACCGGCAATTTGATACTCGTCTGTATCGATTAGTCTTGCCTTAGGTGTAACATCGTATGTAAGCTTAGCTCCTTTCTCGATAACTACTACATTGCCTGTTGACTGTGTAACAGCTTCGTTAGCTAAAGCGATAAGCTTCTTTGTTTTACCTGAACCTTTGCGACCGATTAGTAATGTTACCATAATTTTTTCCTCCTATATATCCACCAAAGTGGTTCTTTAAAATTTATAAGGCCTGTTATTTATTGATAAAAAGCCCTTAATTCAGGCGAGCCTCAAGTGCTGCCTTTTCTGACTCGTAACCAGGCTTACCAAGCAAAGCAAACATATTCTTCTTGTAGCTTTCAACACCAGGCTGGTTAAATGGATTTACACCTAATAGATAGCCACTGATAGCACAAGCCTTCTCGAAGAAATATATTAAATAGCCAAGCTCAGACTCTGTCATCTCTTCAACATCAAGAACAATGTTAGGTACTCCACCGTCGTTATGAGCAAGTACTGTACCCTCAAATGCCTTTGTGTTTACAAAGTCCATAGTTTTGCCTGCAAGGAAGTTTAGTCCATCAATATTGCCCTCGATTTCGTCAAGAACGATTTCTCTCTTAGGTTTCTTGATGTTTACAACTGTTTCAAACATTGAGCGAGTACCCTCCTGGATAAACTGACCCATTGAATGCAGGTCTGTAGAGAATACAACGCCAGCAGGGAATAAGCCCTTGTTATCTTTGCCTTCACTCTCACCAAATAACTGCTTATACCATTCTGTCATCATTGTGAATGCAGGCTCGTAGCTTACAAGAATTTCAATGCTCTTACCCTTTCTGTTAAGGATATTTCTTGTTGCTGCGTACTTGTAGCAATCGTTAGTAGCAAGATCATCATTGTCAAAATCGTCCTGAGCTTTTTTAGCACCAGCCATAAGAGCGTCAATATCAGCACCTGATACTGCGATTGGTAGCAGACCAACAGCTGTAAGAACAGAGAAACGACCACCAACATCATCTGGTACTACAAATGTTTCATAGCCCTCTTCATCAGCAAGAGCCTTCAGTGTACCCTTTGCCTTATCTGTTGTGCAGTAAATTCTCTCTTTAGCACCCTCTTTGCCATACTTCTTCTCAAGCATTTCTCTGAATACTCTGAAAGCGATAGCAGGCTCTGTAGTTGTACCTGATTTTGAAATCATGTTAATAGATACATCCTTGCCTTCGCAGATATCCATAATATCAGCAAGATATGATGAGCTGATGCTGTTACCTACATAGTAGATATCAGGTGTATCCTTTGATTTTGCGTTATAGTTTTGTGAGTGAATAAACTCAATAGCTGCTCTTGCACCAAGATAAGAGCCACCGATGCCGATAACTATAAATACATCTGTATCATTCTTAATCTTTTCTGCTGCAGCCTTAATGCGAGCAAACTCCTCTTTATCATAATCAGTAGGTAGTGTAAGCCAGCCGATAAAGTCATTACCAAGACCAGTGCCATTGTGAAGAGTGTCATGAGCAGCCTTTACCTGTGAAGCAATAGCTGTGTACTCCTCGTTACTTACAAAACCTGACAAATATTTGTCTGAAAAAGTTGTTGCCATATTATGTCCTCCTAAACTCTTGTAATAATCATTACAAGTATTGTGTATATATAATACAATACTTCTTGCTGTTTTTCAAGTTTGTAATGTAAATTTTCATAACTTTTTAATAATTTTCTTTATTTTTTACTTTATTTTGCAACACAAACAGCCAAAAATCGTTTTACCTTCTTTAATTTGTAACCGGATTTTATTTTCATCATTTAAAAGCAATTAATATTATGCACAAATGGTAATGATGAATCTGCCTTTTAATACAGCGATTCAGAAATTATGTCAAAAAAAATCTTCGCTTTTAGCGAAGACTTCTTCTGATGATTATAGAATTTAGTTAAATACAATATTTAAAGGAAAAGGAATAACCTTAATTCGACAAAATGTTGAATTAACTTATATATATAATACCATATTTTACATAAAAGTCAATAGATTTTTTAATTATTTACAATTCTTTTAGGATATTTTGTTGATTTATATATAAATTCAATTAACTTTTTATATCACTGTTCAGTGTATAATAAGTATCAGTAAAAGATTGCAGATTGAAAGGGTGCAAAAAACAGATTAAACAAGGTGAAAATTGATGTTTTGCATAAATTTCAGGTATAGTGTATACACTTTTAACAAAATTGCTGAAAGTGATAATATATATTTATATTATTAAATAATTGATTATCTTTATGGTTATTGGTAAAATATAGTTGTGCTGTTGCACGATAATATTAATATATGCGAGGTAAAGAAATTGAAAAGCATTTCAAAAAAACTATTAACTACATTATTGGCTATCAGTATGGTAACTGCTACAGCAGCTATCAACGCTACAGCTTCTGAGGTTGAAGCTGGTGAAAACTATATTAAGAATGAGTATTTGAAGATTGTTGAAGAGAGTGATGACTTCTGTATTTATACAACAGGTGGTGACCCTGATAAAACTACAGATGATAATACTGTACTTCTATACGATACTACATCTGATATGCAGCTATGTATAGATGATGTAGACAGCTCAACAAACGATTATGGCGAAATTACTACAAATGCTGCTGATAAATCAATCACAACAGTTTACAACAAACGCAATGGTATAAGCTCAAAAAGAGTTCTTACATTTATTGAAAACGCTAACGGTATCGAGAATACTGTAGAGGTTAAATTTGTTGTAACAAACGAGGACACAGTAAGCCACGAAGTTGGTACAAGAATTATGCTTGATACTATGCTTGGTTCAAATGATGATGCTCCTTTCAGAGTTCCTGGCATTGGTCCTGTAGTAAAAAGATTACAGCTTGATGGTGATGATATTCCTGCAATGTATCAGGTATTTAACAATCTTGAGAATCCAACTGTAATTGCAACAGGTTCATTTGCTAAGGGTGCAGGCAGACCAGACTATGTACAGTTTAACAATTACCGTACATCTGTTTCTGAATACGAGGTAGAATGTGATCCTGAAGAGTACATTGGCGACAGCGTTGTAAACGCAGTATGGAAGCAGGCTACTCTTGCTCCAGGCGAAACAAGAGAATATGTTGTATACTATGGTCTTGGTGAGGTTAATGTAAATGCTGAATCTGAGCTTGTACTAGGTGCAACAAAGGTTGACGCAAGCTTTACTGTTAACGAGGAAGGCACAGGCTATAACCCAGTATCAATCATGGGTTATCTTAAGAATACAGGCGATGTAGCTTTGAATAACGCAGAAATCAGCATTGAGCTGCCAGAAGGTGTTTCACTTGTTAATGGTGACACAGCTGTAAGCTTTGCAACACTAGCTGTTAATAAAGACGAGCAGACAACATGGACAATTAACGCTGAGCCTTCAGGCACAGAGAGAGAAATTGTTGTTAAAATCAACGCAAAGTCAGACGAGATCAACGATATCGAGCCTATAACATATACATTCACTCTACCTGCAATTGAGATGCCAACAGAGGAACCAACAGAGGCTCCTACAGAAGCACCAACAGAGGCTCCAACAGCTGCTCCTACACAGGCACCAACAGCTGCTCCAACACAGGCTCCTACAAGTGCAACAAACCCAACACAGGCACCAACAGCTGCTCCTACAAAGGCACCAACACAGGCTCCTACAACAGCAGCAACTAGTGCTACAACAGCTACTTCTGCTGACGCTGGTAAGGTAACAACAGGCGATTCAACTAACCTGTTTGGTATGCTTGCTCTTCTGCTTACATCAGTTGGCACAGTTATTACACTAAGAAAAAGATCTAAGAATCAGTAATAAATGATATAATTTATTGATTAACGAACCCCATAATGCTGAATTTTTGTGGTGACCCCAAAAAGTTAGACATTAAAGCGTAGTAGCAAATTTAGCTGCTACGCTTTTGTTATGCCACTAAAGTATTTAGCCTGTATTCAACTGGACTTAACCAGCCAAGTTTTTGCTTAATTCTTTTGTTGTTGTAATAATCAATATATTTAATAATTGCTTGTTCCAGTTCTTCATAACTGTAATAAAGTTTTCCGTAATAAATTTCCTGTTTTAAAATTCCAAAGAAATTTTCCATAACTGAATTATCATGACAATTCCCTTTTCTTGACATACTTTGAAAAATTTTATTTTCTTGTAATGTTCGTGAATAAGCCTTCATTTGATAAGCCCATCCTTGGTCTGAATGGAAGGTTCTTCGATAAACACAATCATTAGTAACACTGATTGCTTCATTCAATGCATTCATAATGCTTTCAGCTGATGGTTTTGATGATATACCAAAGCTCAATATTTCTCCGTTGAACATATCCATAAATGGGTCAAGATAAAGCTTTTTAATTGTCATTCTACCTTTTTCATCAACATGGTAATACTTAAATTCACTGGTATCTGTTGTGATTTTTTGATGTGAAATACTTGTGTTAAATCTACGATTTATTCTGTTTGGAGCAACTTTTCCTACTTTGCCTTTGTAAGAATTGTATTTTCGGCTTTTATGAGTAAAAGATGTTACTTGAATATTTAGTTTTTGAACTATCCTTTGTACTTTTTTCTTGTTAACAAGGATATCTCGATTTCGCAATTCTCCCCAAATTCTTCGATAACCGTAATCTTTATGCTCTTTTCTTATTTCAAGTATTTCTTTTTCCAACCATTCATTAGAATTTTCTCGGTCAAATCTATCTTTCCAGTATTCGTATGTAGATTTTGGGAATCCCGTTACTGCAAGAATATCTTTTAGTTTGAATAATCCTCGGAGACTGTGTATTATTCTTGCTTTCCTTTCAGAGGTGCTTCTTCCTCTAAACGCAGTCTCCTCAGTTCTTTTAAATAGGCATTCTCAATTCTTAATTTTAAATTTTCTTCTTCAAGCTGTTTTAGATATTCTACATCTGCTTTTTCTGTAATAGGTGTTGTTTTCTTAGGTTTTGACACTTTGGGTTTCCGTCCTTTTCTTTTTGGTCGTAACGCTTCAGGTCCTACTGCACGGTAATCATTTACCCAATTTGAAATTATAGATGGATTACTAATTCCAACACTCATTGCAAGTTCCCTATATGATACTTCCGTTGTTAAGTACGATTCTACCACAGATAACTTAAATTCGAAAGTGTATTTTTTCTTTTCTCGTGACCTTCTTAATCCATCATCACCAAATTTTTTGTATTTATCTACCCATTCTCTTAATATATGTTTGTCTGGTATGTTGTAGTCTTTGCATATTCTTCTATAACCATTTTTTCCGTTAATATATTCCATTACTGCTTTTTTCTTGAATTCATAACTGTATTTTGTCATTAAAAATCCCGACCTCCAAAATGTTAGATTTTTGGTCTAACTTTTTGGGGTCGGGTCAT
>JAXJDU010000230.1:0-6083 GCA_036301785.1 Acutalibacteraceae bacterium
GATAATATCCGTTTGCCCACGCAGTACATGAGTTTAATTCGTCTTGGTCTCCGATTGGTGGAAAATACTTACTGGTACTGTTATCAAAGCTATCTGGCAAGTCATAACCTGCTTTGTCAGTGCTTACACTTTGTGGGTCAGGCTCTTTACCAGTGATTTCATAGTATTCTTCAACCGAATTAATTACAGGTACATCTTCAGGGTTGGAGTCTGTTAGCGTAAGGTCACCATCAGTCCAGCTGCAATCATCAATACAGCTGTCAGAGCTTGCTATGCTGTTTGCTTGCTGATGTTGCACCACGCTGCTGTTGCTGTTATCCACAGCAGTGGCAGATATCATTGGCAGTGATGACACCAGCGTAGTTGCTGACAGCATTGCAGAAAACAGCTTTAATGTACTTTTCTTCAATTTAAAATCCCCCTCAAATATAAGCCGACTGGCGTATACTTTAAAATGTTTCAAGTGTAATTTTATCATTAGAATAGAAAAGCTTCAATGCTTTAAAAAGCTATCAAATAAATGTGTTAGATTTGCTGAATTTTCAGAGATTTTTTGATAATATTTCCAAATTATTATGTTGTATAAAAAAACAGGCTGTAGAAGCAATACGAATGCAACTACAGCCCAGCAATGTTGTACAATGTTTATGCTTTGTTGATACTAATGCTTATGCCAGTCTGTTATTTTTTCTTATCCTTATCTTTGTCGGCTTCACACTTTGTTTTGCATTTGTCAAAGCTAGGGTTAAACTCATAGTAATTCTTACTGTCAAGTCTGTCAGTAAGCAATCGTAAAGCCTCGCCAAAACGCTGAAAATGCACAACCTCTCTGGCTCTCAAAAACTTAATCGGGTCAATAACATCAGGGTCATCACAAAAACGCAGAATATTGTCGTAGGTTGTGCGTGCTTTCTGCTCTGAAGCTGTACATAAAATCACTGTTCAGTCATTGCTTTATTTTGTGAAAAGATTTGGTTATGTAATTAGAATGAGAAAATAATCTTCGCAGGCATAATGGTGGGAGTGTGAAGCTTGCAAGCGAATTGTCAGCGTTGTTATATGGGTAAGTATAATGTAGCTATGCTGTGGGTCAGTATACGAATTGTGTAAAATCAGCTTGTAAATGCTTGTTTGCTTGTTAACATAGCTTAGTATTAAGTGGTGAAAAAGCATAAAAAATAATTTCTGTTTTAGAATTTAGAAATAATTGTATAAAATTGTAGCTAAAACAGAAAAAGTATTGTGTAATAAGACTGTATAGAGATATACGAATTTAAAATGAGGAGTGGTTTTATGAGAAAAATTGCAAAACGAGCTTGTGCAACGCTTCTTGCATCAACAATATTGACATCAATGTTTTCATTTTCGTCAATATCAGCAGCTGCAACAGAAGTAAAAACACAAGCAGGCACACAAAGCGATAAACAATCGCAATCGCAAAGCGAAGCAGAATCCCCTGATGGTGAGTTTCGCAGAGCAACAGGTGACCGTTCACTAGAGGACGGCGAATATTCTGAGGGTGTTGAAATTATCAGCTCACCAGAGGAATATTTAAGCATTGTAAACGGGGGTGCAAGCACATATAGTGAAGACCCTCAAGGCTCCGTTACATTGCCAGAAAGCTATGATAACAGTACAGGAGGTAACCAGAAATACTTTCCACCAATTGGTGACCAGGGTAATATAGGCTCATGTGCTTGTTGGGCACAGGTGTACTATCAGTTTTCTTATGCTGTTCATAGAGAGCTTGACAGAATAGGTACATATCAGAATTCATTCTCGCCAAAGTTTATATATAATATGGCGAATGGAGGAGAAGACGAAGGTTCAGCCGAGGGTATGGTTTATGAGTATCTGATGGAAAATGGTGCACCATCAATGGATACACTGCGTTATGATGATAACTGGTCTAGCTGGAATTTCAGCGAAAAGGTATGGACAGAGGCTGCAAAGTATAAGGTTAAATCATATCAATATATAGAGCTGCCTAATAATCCTTTATTTGTAACAAGTGCAGATGACAGCGACCTCGACACAATGAAGGCTGCACTTGCTAATGGTGATATTTTAGCATACTCAACTTATGTTTATTCCTGGAAGTATTCAAATTTAAAGAGTAATCCAGATGCACCTGAAAACAGTAAGTTTGTAAATGAGTATGTAGTAACTTATATGGATGGCGCTGAAGGACCTCACCGAATGGCTATAGTTGGCTATAATGATAATATCTGGACAGATATTAACAATAATAATCAGGTTGACAATGGCGAAATGGGCGCCTTTAAAATTGTAAACTCATGGGGTACTAATTATAAAAATGACGGATTTGCCTGGGTTGCGTATGATGCGTTAAATGCTGTTTCGTCAGTAAAGGGTGCTCCTATAGCTGTTCGTAATAGAATTTTCCAAGAGATTACCCGAATAGATGTTGAAACCAGTAACGCAACATCAAATATTTTCTTGAAGTATACTGTTAATTCAGCAACAAGAGCCAGAACCCCTATTGAAATTGTTGCAGACAAGTATAATACAGAGACGGTGGATTATCTGGTACCATATAATACCTGGGCTAATTTAAGCTGGGGTCCTGATGATATGTCATATCAGGGAACATCTGTTGCGTCAGATGCAACATTCTATGCAGACCTTACAGCATATTTCCCAGAAATTAATTCAGACAACATTTCAGACTATTCTATATCTGTACGATTTGAAGACAGAGAAGCAGACTCAAAGCCACTTACAGTAAAGAATATTGAAATAGTTGATAAAAATAACAATAAGGTATACAAACCATCCAACTTCAGTCAGTTTACATTAGATGGTGCTAAAAAAACTGTTGATGTATTAAATTGCACCGAAAAGGTTGCAAAAATTTATTATAATGGTTATCAGAATCCAAATATCGAGTATAAAACTCAGAACGGCAATTGGGTATCAGCTCCTGGCTATGCAATGGAGCAAACTGCTGATATACTAGGCTACACACATAAATATGTAATTCATCTGGACGATGCCGAAAGCTCTGCTTTGGTTCGCTTTAACGATGGTAATGGTACATACGACAATAACGGTGGTAGCTATTACACAGCCTTAGAGGGCTCGAATTTATATAAAACCTCAGGTGTATCTGTACCAGAGCTTAAATTGACATACACCACAAATCTACCTGATGACGGTGTAGTTGATTTAAGAAGAGTAATTTATTTTGATTTAGACGCACAGGGAGGATTTGCACCATACACATATAGAAAGGTCATAACAAATCTGGACACAGGAGCAAAATCTCAAACTGATTACGACGAGATATATAAAATGAATGTGGAGTCATTTTCTGTTGCTGGTAATTATGCTTTGACATATATAGTAAGGGACCAGTCAGGTAAAGAAGCTTCAGTTACCGTTAATTTAACTACAAAGGATTTAACTCCAAAGGCAGAATACTTTACAACTTACCCTGCAACAGATATATATGTAGGTGAGCCTTGTTATTTTGAAGCTTTAATAACTAATGACATACACGAATATGATGTAAGTGAATATAAGATTGAAATTTATAATTTTGACAGAGGCTTTTTCTACCCTGCTTTAGATATAAAGCGAATTGGATTAAGATATCGTAACTTTGAATTACATGAAGCATTAATTGCTACAACATGGACACCAGAGGTTTCTGGTAACTATATTGCGTATTTAACCGTTAAAGACAGGTATGGAAATTACGGTTATTCTTCATTTGGATTTAATGTTACAAAGAAGCCACTTACAATAGACAGCTTCACAGTATCCCCTGAAAGCAAGGGTGGATTCTTTGAAATAGCTGATATGAAAGCAAAGGCTTCTGGTGGTACAGGCACATTGCAGTATCAGTTCTCATATTGGAGAATGGGTACTGAATATGTAATTCAGGACTATTCAACAGACAATACAGCGTCATATCAGTTTGGTATTGATACCGGTAATTATGACCTGATTGTAAGAGTTAAGGACTCAGCAGGAACTGTAGCAACAGAGAAAAAGACCTTTACAGTGCTGCAAACCTATGTAAAAGACCTTACCTTTGATAAAGCTTCTGCAAGTGTAGGTGAAAATATTGTAATAACCCCAACAATAAACAATGATTCATCTGTACTGAAGGCAGAGCATTACAAATACACAGTAACAAAAGACGGTAAAACAGAAACTCTGAAAACATCAGCAGACGAAACAGCAACATGGACACCAACAGAAGCTGGTACATACAAAGTACAGCTAGAAATAAGATACAACGATACACTTGTTGCTATTCTTTCAAAGGATTATGAGGTTGCTGCTGAACAGCTGATTGCATATTTAGAGGTATCTCCTGACAGACAAGCTGGAATATTTGAAAAAATAAAGCTTACAGCTAACGCAACAGGTGGTACAGGTAATTACGAGTATAAATTCTACTACAGAAAAGATGGCAGTGAGTATGTAATCAGAGATTTTGATGCTTCGAATACAGTAGATGTTTATTATGGTAATCTGGCAGGCTATTATGATTTCTTTGTAACTGTTAAGGATTCAAAAGGTAATACATCAACAACCCAACAGCTATTTATACTAAGAAATACATATATAAGTAAGCTGGAGTTCAGCAGTGATACTACAAATGTTGGTAAAACAGTAAAAATCACACCTACATTAGAGTATGAGGCTTCTGTAATCGAAGCAGAGCATTACAAATACACTGTAACAAAAGACGGTGTTATACAGACTCTTACAACATCATCAGACAAAACAGCAAGATGGACACCAACAGAGGCTGGTACATATACAGTTAAGCTTGATGTTAGATATCAGGGCGTGCTGATAGCTAGTCGCTCAGTAGAATATACTGTTAACCCTGCATTATCTATTGATAGCTTCAAGCTATCTCAAACAGAGGGTGGCTTGTATGAAACTATAGATATGACAGCAAATGCAACAGGTGGTACAGGTACACTTGAATATAAATTTGCGTACACTGTAAACTATGATGAGTATATAGTTCAGGATTACTCAACAGACAATACAGCGTCAATACAGCTTGGTAAAAATATGGGTGTTTATCATTTTACAGTAACAGTAAAGGATTCAGCAGGAAATACAGCTACAAAAGAAGAAGTATTTGTTCAGAATTATACCTATATTGGAGATATAACATTCAGTAAATCAACTGCTAACACAGGAGAAACTATAGTTATTACTCCTACAGTTTACCATGAATCAAGCGTATTTAAGCCTGAGCATTATATCTATACTGTAACAAAAGACGGTGTAACACAATCTGTTAAAACATTATCAGACAAAACAGCAAGCTGGACACCAACCGAAGCAGGCACATATACTGTAAAGCTTCAGCTGAAATATGGCGACAGCTATTCATACGAGAAAACAAAAAATATTACCATTACACAGGCTCCTGCAGATAATAAAATCTACTTTATCCCTAGCGACAACTGGAAGGAAGCAAACGCACGCTTTGCAGTTTATGCATGGAATGGTAGCGAAAATGAATGGGCTACATTAACAGAAGCAGACGGAGTATATGTTGCAGAGCTAAACAACAACTACACAAATGTAATTTTCTGCAGATTGAATCCATCAACAACAGGAAATAACTGGAATAACACATGGAACCAGACAGCTGACCTTGTAAAGCCAGAAAATAAAAACTGCTTTACAATAAATAAAGGCGAATGGACCGGTGCAAACGGTACATGGTCAGAGTATGTTCCGGTTACAAAGGGTGTATCAGTAGTTGGTGATATACAGCTTGCTCTTGAAGAAACAGATGATAATATCTACACAGGCGTTGTAGAGCTACAGGCAGGTACATACAAATTCAATGTTGACCACAACGGTACAACACTAGGTATGAACTATACATATACCGACACTGCAACAATTGACTATTCAGCTGGCTACAAGGCTGCTACAACACTTAATGTATCTGGTGGCAGATACACATTTACTTACAATGCTACATCTAAGAAGCTTACAATTAAGTTTAAGAGCTTTGATGATATCGTTGAGCTGTTTGGTGATATCAATGCAGAGCTTGTAAGACCTAACAAGAA
>JAXJDU010000231.1:0-3121 GCA_036301785.1 Acutalibacteraceae bacterium
ATAAACTCAACGCCACTTCTCTTAGCTCTTTCGATATTGTCACCAAATGGGAAGAATGCGTCACTACCTAGTGAAACGCCTGTAAGAGTTTTTAACCACTCCTTCTTCTCTTCTCTTGTCAGTGGCTCTGGCTTAACCTTGAAGAACTGCTCCCATACACCGTCTGCTAGAACATCCTCGTAATCGTCAGAAATATAAACATCTATTGTGTTATCTCTGTCTGGACGACGAATGTTGTCTACAAACTGTAGGTTAAGTACCTTTGGATGCTGGCGAAGATACCAGATATCTGCCTTGTTACCAGCAAGACGGGTACAGTGGATTCTTGACTGCTGACCAGCACCTACACCGATAGCCTGTCCGTCCTTTGCGTAGCAAACAGAGTTAGACTGTGTATACTTCAGTGTGATAAGAGCAATTTTAAGGTCACGCTTTGCATCCTCTGTAAATGAGCTGTTATCTGTTACGAAGTTTGAAAGCATTTCGTCATCGATTACAAGCTCGTTTCTGCCCTGCTCAAATGTAATACCGAATACATCCTTGTACTCTTTTTCAGCAGGAGTATAGTTTTCATCGATTTTTACAATATTATATGTGCCCTTACGCTTAAACTTAAGCACCTCAAGAGCCTCATCTGTATAGCCAGGAGCAATAACACCGTCAGAAACTTCTCTCTGAATCAGCTTAGCTGTCTGAACATCACAAACATCTGAAAGTGCAATCCAGTCACCATAAGATGACATTCTGTCTGCACCTCTTGCCTTTGCATAAGCACTTGCAAGTGGAGAAAGCTCAAGGTCGTCTACAAAGTAAATCTTCTTTAATGTGTCAGAAAGCTCTGTAGCAACTGCTGCACCTGCTGGGCTAACATGCTTGAAAGAGGCTGCTGCTGGTAGACCTGTAGCCTTTTTAAGCTCCTTTACCAGCTGCCAGCTATTGAAAGCATCAAGGAAATTAATATAGCCTGGTCTGCCATTTAAAACCTCGATTGGTAAATCGCTGTTATCCTTCATAAAAATCTTTGATGGCTTCTGGTTAGGGTTACAGCCATACTTTAGTTCTAGCTCGTTCATTGGATTTCCTCCTTAATTGTTAAACTAAGAATATATATTACTTATTTAATATTACTTATTCTTGTTGATGATTCTGCTGTCTGTGTTACCTGTTTTCAGGTTGATATAACGAACAAACAGAGAAACCTTGTTATCCTCGTTAAGTGCTGTCCATAGCTTATTTGCAAATGTGTCGATGTCATCGTTACCGATTTCAACAAGCTTTGGCTCACCCTCGAAGCTTGGTAGTGGGTTTTCGTTCTTGTGATATGTGTGAATAAATCTGCCCTCACCATTCAGTGGGTTTGTGTATGAGAATGTGTATCTCTGACAAGACTCAGGGTTACCGTTAGCACTCTTCAGGATTGACATTGTGAAGTCGAATGGGCCATGGTTAAGCTCTACCATACCAGAAATACGTGGAGTAAAGTTAGGGCCATCTGGCTCGAACTCTCTTGTTCTGAGTGACTGCTCAAAGGTCTGACCCTTTGCCATTAAATCATAGATTGTGTCTGTCTGGTCACCGTTTGTTACGATTGTTTTATTATCCAGTACTCTTACAGGAGCGTAGATAATAAGTGATGGGTCCTCAAGCTTAGACTCGTCGAAAGCCTGTGTTCTTATGCCGTCGCCATCCTCTACAAAAATTCTGTTACGGCTGTTTTCACTTCTGCCCATAATAAAATAAGCAATTACAGCATTATTACCGTCTGCACTTTTACCGATAAGTATACCTCTGCCTGGGTATGGATTAGAGGTAAGCTCTTTTTCTATTGATAGTAGTTCCATTGTTTATTTTCCTTTCAATATGGTTTCAGATAATTTATAAAATCCTATGGCATTTTTATTAATATTTTTTCTTTATTTTAGCAACTATTACTGGTGCTAAAAGGGTTGTTAAAACAACAACTACCCATAAATTTCCTGTTAAGAAATTATAGGATTTAAGCAAATCAGTAAAGCTGCCACCTTCACTTAAAATCATAGATAAATCGAACAGATTGGTCAGTATAAACCATATAGCACCAATTATAAAATAATCACGCTTTTTACAATTCTTTATCCTTGGGATTAATAAAAAGGCTACTCCAAAAATACAGATACTTAAAATAATTCCACTTAACGGTAATGCTATTTCTCCTAAATTGTTAAGAACATTTTCTCTTAAACCACCGTTAATAATTGCTAACGGAATTATTAATATCCAGACTATAATGGCTGATAAATATTTTTTCATTTACTATTCCTCACCATTAACAGCCTGCTTTAAGCCAGAATTTCAGTTATTTTATTATCAATAACCTTGATTTTATCATCACAGAAAAGTGCTACAGCCTGTGGCAATATATGCCATTCAGCCTGCTCCATTACTCTTTTCTGTAGAATTTCTGGTGTATCACCGTTATGTATTTCTACTGCTCGTTGCAGAATAATAGGGCCACCGTCGCAGATTTCGTTTACAAAATGAGCTGTTGCACCTGTTACCTTTACGCCACGGGCTAATGCTTCTTCGTGTACTCGTAAGCCATAGAAGCCCTCGCCACAGAATGAAGGGATTAGTGATGGGTGGATATTTATTATTCTGTTTTCAAACGCTTTGATTACATCTGCACCTAAAATTGTCATAAAGCCGGCTAAAACTATAAGGTCAGCATTTTTGCTGTTAAGTAAAGCTACAAGTGCGTGATCGTAATCGCTTTGTGAAGCGTAATCCTTGCGTCTGATTACAGCTGTGTCTATATCATTATTTTTTGCACGCTCAAGAGCGTAGGCATTTGGGTTGCTTGAAATTACGCAGGTTATTTTACCGTTAGGAATTTTGCCTGCAAGCTGTGCGTCAATCAGTGCCTGTAGGTTTGTGCCACCACCAGATACCAATACAACTATATTTTTCAATTTCTTTACCCCCTGTTAAAGCTTATTCAAAAATTACTTCCTTGTCGCCTTCAACAACCTCACCAAGAACAAAAGCATTTTCGCCTGCTTCTTTCAGTACGCTTAGTGCTGTATCAACATCTTCCTTATTGATAGCGATAATCATACCAACACCCATATTGAATGTGTTGTAC
>JAXJDU010000232.1:0-2637 GCA_036301785.1 Acutalibacteraceae bacterium
AGATACTATGTCATCTCTACAGAGATTTAAAGACTCTGTAAAAGAGGTAGCAGCAGGCTACGAGTGTGGTATTGGTCTTGAGCATTTTGCAGACCTTAAAGAGGGCGACATCTTCGAGGTTTACAAGATAGAGGAATACAGAGATTAATATTCCAAGGCGGGCTGTTGTGGTCCGCCTTTTCGCCAATTTTAAATGAATATTTATTGGCGTTGTCGTTTGATGATAAATTGAAATTTGTAGGTGCAATTATTATGAGAGTAGAGGTATTTCAGCCTATCCCACAGCAAGCAATTGAGATTAGACAAAAAGTTTTTGTTGAGGAGCAAGGCTTTCAAAATGAATTTGATGATATTGATTTAATAGCGATGCATTTTGTACTATTTGATGATTTAGATATACCGATTGCAACTTGTAGAGTTTTTAAAGATGTAAAAGAAAGCACCTATATTCTTGGCAGATTAGCAGTTACAAAAGAAAACCGAGGGAAAAGCATAGGCAGTTTAATTGTGAAAAGAGCCGAAGTATATGTGAAAAAAATGGGTGGAGACCAATTACAACTGCATGCACAATGTCGAATTGTAGATTTCTATAATAAATTAGGCTTTTCTGCATTTGGTGAAGTGGAAGATGATGAAGGCTGTCCTCATATTTGGATGAGAAAGAGACTGTAATTTTATAATTTGTATCAACTATATTCTGATTTGTAAGAAATATAAATTTTAGTTTTTGAGCGACAAATTCAAACTGGTGGAGTTGAAACTATGAGCTATACATTCAGAATAAAGCGTGTTTTTATGTATAATCAGGTTCTTACTATATCAGACGGTATAAAAACCTACGAAGCTATTGTTGAGGATTTACCAACAGATATACCAACAATAGCTATATGGCTGGACGATTTTGAGCTTGATAATACAGTAAATATAGATTTGCTTAAAGCTGAACTCACAGAGTGGTTTTTATCTCAAAATCTGCAGTGTATTTTTAATAATGGTAAGGGCAGATAATACTATATGAGAGGAGCATTGCTATGGGACTCTTTAAAAGAAAAAAGAAAAATCCGGGAGAATTCAATGAAATTGATAACAGCTCATTAAAAGTAGAATTAGCTGATATTGCATTGCAAACATTAACAGAGGGTGAAGATTATATAGACCTTGATAAAACCCTATGTGAGTTTGGATATCTGTTTATGATTGACGACCACGGAGTAGAGTCTTTGTTTAAACTTATAACCGATAAAGGAACATTTTACTTTGCAGCTCAAAAAAACAAAATTATGCTACTTAATTTTAATGATAAGTTGTTTAAAAGCACAACAAAAAGCTTTTTGCGTATGCATAAGTAAATTAAAGGATTTAATTAAAAAACAGGAGGAAAATAAATGGCAGGATTCAGAATGGGCAGAACAACCGAAGATGTAAGACGAGAGCTTACAGCAATTCTTCGTGAAATGAAAGACCCAAGAGTAAGCGAAGCTATGATTAGCGTAGTAAGAGTAGAGGTAACAAACGATTTATCATACTGCAGTGTTTATATAAGCTCAATGTACGGTATGGAAAAGAGCAAAGAGGCTGCAAAGGCTCTTAAAAATGCAGCAGGCTATATAAGAAAGGAGCTTGGCAGCAGACTGAAGCTTCGTCATGTACCAGCACCAATTTTCTACGCTACAGATTCAATCGAGTACAGTGCAAATATCAACAAGCTGTTGCTAGATTTAGATATACCAGAGGAAGAGCCAGATGAAGAAGATGAATAATATATGTGAGGTAGCAGATTTTCTGAAAGAGAATGACTGCTACGCAATCCTGACTCATCAGTTTCCAGACGGTGACACACTGGGCTCTGCCTATGCACTATGCGAAATGCTGCAGCAGCTGGGTAAGAAGGCAAAGGTGCTTGTAAATGGCGTGTTGCCTAAAAAGTTTGAATATCTGGAAGCAGGCGTGGATAAAACCGATTTTACACCACAGACATTTATCTCTGTAGATGTTGCCGATAGCAAGCTTTTAGGTGAGCTGGAGATTTATACACCACAGATAAAGCTGGCTATCGACCACCACGAATCGCACAAAGCATTCGCAGAAAGCTATTATGTAAACTGTACAGCTTCAAACTGTGAAAATATTTTTATGCTAGGCGAAGCATTAGATGTTACATTTACAAAAACAATAGCAAGTGCCCTATACACAGGTATTGCAACAGATACAGGCTGCTTTAAATATACAAATACAACTGTATCAACACATCTTACAGCAGCAAGGCTTATGGAATATGGTTGTGATGCTTACAAAATAAATAAAGAAATGTTTGACACAGTGTCTAAAAATAAAAAGGCACTTGAGGCATTTGTAATAGGCAACATGGAATATTTTTACGACGACAGAGTAGCCTTTGCTTACACAACTAAAGAGATTTTAAAACGCTTTGATATCAGTGAGGATATGGTAGAGGGCATATCTGCAATACCTCGTACTATCGAGGGTGTTAAGGTTGGTATAACTTTAAGAGAAAAGGACGAAAAAACCTTTAAAATCTCTGTAAGAACAAATGACGGCATTAATGCAAGTAATATTTGCCAGCGTTTTGGTGGTGGTGGTCATAATGCTGCCGCAGGCTGTGCAATAGAAGGTACA
>JAXJDU010000233.1:0-8894 GCA_036301785.1 Acutalibacteraceae bacterium
ATATGTAAATGATAAACTTCTTGACGAACCATATGTCACAGATAAGGCTAAGGGTGAATGTGATATCGAATTGCCTTACCAGGTTCCAGACGGAAAATTTTTTGTATGTGGTGACCATCGTTCTACTTCAATAGATAGTCGTAGTACGACTGTAGAATGTGTTTCAGAGGAACAACTAGTTGGAAAAATTATGTATAAGGTATGGCCTTTAAATGAAATTGGAGCTGTAAAATAAATAATTAAAAGAAAGTGGAGGAGGTAACATGAACAGAAGGGATATCCCTATCATTAAAGAATATGCAAAAAGGCATAAAAAACGATCAAAAAGACATCGTGTGATTATGGCAGTAGCTGTTTTGGTTGTTTTCTGTACTACATATGCTATGATATTACCTGCTATTACTATGGAAAACAAAAACAAATGCAAACAGGAAGAGCATTTTCATCAGAGTGCCTGCTATGGTACTCAAAAAGTACTTGCCTGCCAACAGGAGGTAGGAAAGATACATTCTCATAATGAAAATTGTTATGCTGCTTCGGGTGAGCTTGTCTGTAGAATAGATACAACCGTAGAGCATACTCATACTGTTGAATGTTATATCTCTAAAATGGTTATGGTGTGTGGCAAAGCAATGCACCAGCATACTGAGAACTGCTCTTCTTCCTCTCAAAATGGAGATGTACAGGTAACTCCAACAGAAAATGTTACCGAAGTTACTACAGAAGCACCAACTGTTGTTGAGAATGCAGAAATTAATAAAGACAGCAACAAAGCAGATATAAAAAGTGAGACAACAGAAACAGAATCAGCAACAGAAGTAACTGATTTAGTAGAATATCTTAAAAAAAGAACTCGAGAAACAGGAGAAGAACATACTGTAGAGCATTTTATAAGTGACTACAAAGGTGACGATGTTCCGGATTTGACTGCTGTACAGGGTAATGACTTTTATGTAACACTTAAAATCAATGCCCCTAAAGGTATTCATCCTGGAAAATATCAGTACAAGCTTCCAATTCAAGTTCAATTATTAGGATCAGAGGTTAGTGATTACGTTCAGCGTACTGACATAGATACTGGTGAAAACGCAAATGTTGGTATGTATTCTGTTACAAAGCAGGCTCAGGTTGTTATCACCTTGGATTTCACAGATGAAATGAACAATTATGAAGATTTTTATGGTGAAATCGGTTTTGATATCGGTATAGATAATGGTGGTGAAGAGCCTGTAAATACTGCTGTAACAAAGAATGGTTCTTTCAACGAAAGCACAGGTATGTTTGAGTTTGAGATTGTCACCACAGTTCCATCGTTCAAAGGTAGCGATTACTTCCAAAGATGGAATATATCTGATAATTCCTTTATTGATGTGAACAATATGTGGAATCAGGATTTAAGTGAAGCTACAGTAGAGGTCACATATAATCAAGCAGACGAGAACGGTCAGATTACCACTATAACCCGACCTCTTCCTGAAATTACCGAAACAACCAAAAACGATAAAATAGCATATGTTTCTCATGCTGGTCGTTTGTATCTGGTTAATAGGTGCAAATGTAATGAGGCACTTTGTGGAAATCATTCAGATATTTCAGATGAGGATACTTCAGATGAGGATACTTCAGACGAAGTATTTAAATGTAAGAAAATTTATGAGCAATTTGATAATGAAGCCTATGATACTTATACTGATTGGTGTACTTGCTGGAATTCATTAATAAATCATTCAATCAGTGTAAAATATCAGAATAATAAAAATTTAGGTGCTAGTGATTATGGTGCTGATTTGCTAAAGAATTATACCGGAGATATCTATACAAACTATGCACAGTTGATGGATGAAGAAAATAATACAAAAACAACTACATTTGTAGAGGTTGATATACCAAAGCTGATAACTAAGTCAGCAAATAATAAAAATGACTTTTCTATAAGCACTGATTACTCAGGTGTATTTACAATTAAAGCAAACGAAAGCAAATTGAATCTGAAAAATGTTAATTTTGCACCGTTTGACTCTACAAAGGTAGATATTACAAAGATAGATATGTCGTTGTTTGATAAGCCTGTTACAAGTGCTGTTGATGGTACCACCAGCAGTGGCGATGGTATTCCTGATGGTTTGTTTATTCAGGATAAAATGAAAAACGCTTCATTTATTCCTAACAGTATGCAAATAGTTGCTACAGGAGCTCAAGGTGAGGGTGCTGAAGAAAGTATTGTTCTGAAACGTGGAGTTGACTATGAAATTCAGTTTGTTCCGGGTAGCACTAAACTCAATACACCTTATGAAGGAACCCTGAATATTCTGATTTTAAATACCAGCCAATACTTTGGCAAATATATGTATACTATCCAATACAAGGTACAGGCAATTACTGATGTAAAAGATAATAAAAATCAGGTGAAAATAAGCAATAATGCCACAGTATCAATTTATTCTTATCCTGTTGATCAGGCATCGCGTACCTGTAATATTAATAAAAACTGGAAATATAGACAGTTTAAATTAACAGTAGAAAAAATAGATTCAATTGATCCAAATATAAAATTGGCTAATGCTGTTTTTGGTCTTTATACAGAAGATGGATATGAAATGGCAAGAGCAGAAACTGGACCAGATGGTCTTCTGAATTTTTCTACAAATGTTCGTAAAGGTGTATTCTTTGACCCAGGTGAGCTGTATTTTGTTCAAGAAATTGATGCTCCTGAGGGCTATAGTTTAAATTCCATGGAGAACTGGTTTTATTTTTCAGATACACAAATGGAGGGTGTAGATCTATCAAATCCAGGAATTATGTTCTGTTCAATTGATGACTCTGAACAAAATGTAATCCAGTGTGTAAACGAAAAGAAGCTGACGTTGCCAGAGACAGGTGGCTGTGGTACAGTTATATATCCATTAGCAGGTAGTGTCATGATATTAGGATCTGCTTATGCTTTATATAAAAAGTTCTCAAGAAGAAAAGGGGGTCAAAAATAAATTCTAACAACTTTTCATTTCTTTATGTACATTATCGGAGGTAAAAAAATATGAAATTATTCAACAAAACAGCCAGCGTATTGTTGGCAATAAGCATGACAGCAATGCTTACAACTACAGCTTTAGCTACAAACACAGATGCTCAGAATTTAACAGAGCCAACTGATGATTCAGCTTCATCAACTTATGTTGATATATCAACTCATGAGTTTACAGTCTATCAGGTTTTCTCAGCAACTCAGGACGATGAAGATGATGCTTTGTTGTGTGATATCGAATGGGGTAATGGTGTTGATGTTCCATTATTATTATCAAAGCTAGGTTCCATCGAGGCATTTGATGCTTTAAAGGGTGAAGATGGTGTAATTCCAGCAGATTTACCAGCAACTGAAGTAGCTGCTGTTCTTGAAAAAATTCTTGAAGTAGATGGAGATGATTCTGCAGCAGTAAGAGCTTTTGCAGCACTTGCACATCAGTGTATAAGTGGTACTGGCACAAAAATAGGATCATCTACTACTATTGATGGAGCTGTTGTTGATGGCAGTGCATTAGATCCAGGTTATTATTTAGTTGTTGATATAACTTCAACAAATGGTCAAAATACTGCTAAAAACCTTTCTCTACTACAAGCAACAAGAGATACATCTATGAATATTACAAGCAAAACTGCAATTCCAATGGTAGAGAAGAAGGTTAAAGAGGAGTCTTTTGATGCTGCAAATCAGACTGGTTCAACAGGATATACTTTAGAACAAGGGTATAACGATGTTGCTGACTATGATATCGGCGATGATGTGAATTTTATGTTGATTGGTACTATGCCTACAACTCTAGCAGACTATTCTACATATAAATATGTATTCCACGATACTCTTTCATCTGGTCTTACTTATAATAAAGATGTAGAGGTTTTCCTTGATGATGATAATGACCCTACTATACAGTATCAGATTAATCCAGATTCTTATTCTGTAAGTGCAAGTGAATTTGTTGATGCAGAATCTGAAAATACAATTAAAATTTCTTTTACTGATGTTAAAAATATAAAGGATATGAATGGTAACGCTTTAACTGTTACAGCTGATAGTAAAATTATTGCTAAGTATACTGCAAAGCTAAATAATAATGCTAAAATTGGTCTTCCAGGTAACCCTAACACAGTATATCTTCAGTATTCAAATAACCCTAACTATGTAGGTGATGGTTCACCAGACGATGATGATAACACAGGTGATACACCAGAAGATAAGGTTATTGTATTTACATATGAGCTTGATGTTACAAAGATAGATGGCGAAGATAAAAGTAAGAAAAAGCTTGACGGTGCTGAATTTGCTCTAAGTAAAAAAGTAAACGGTACAGATGTATATTATAAGAATGTAAACGGTGCAGTAACTTGGGTTTCAGCAGAAAGCGATGCAACTAAATTAACATCAGTTAATGGTGAATTTAAAGTAGTAGGTCTTGAAGATGGTACTTATTACCTAAAGGAAATTAAAGCTCCAGTTGGATATAACATGCTTAAAAAAGTTATTACAGTTACAGTTGATGCAACAACTGTAAATAATCAGATGTGGATTGATTTTGTACCAGCTAAAGCACTTACAGCACTAAGCATTAATGTTTTTGATGAAAATAATAGTGCAACTGTTGACGAAACTTCTACTAATGCAGAAGAGAATGCTAAGAGTGGTGTTGTAAAGATGAATGTTGCTAACACTAAGGGTTCTCTGCTTCCAGAAACAGGTGGCGTTGGTACAGTTCTGATTTACACTATTGGTAGTATACTAGTAGTTGGCTCTTTAGTGCTATTAGTTACAAAAAAACGTATGGATAAATAATATTATCTGATTTTAGTCCATTAATATTTGTTTATTATCAAAAAAACTGCCTGTAGAAGCGTTACAAACGCTTCTACAGCAGTAAGGAGAACTCTGTAAAATGAAAAAGAATTTATCAACAACTATATTAGTAATTACATTAATTATAGGGCTCTCCTTACTGCTGTATCCGACAATAAGTGATTATTCTAATACAGTGCACCAGTCAAAGGCAATATCGGGATATGTAGAAACCGTAGCAAATATGGAAGAAACTCAATATAACAGTTTTCTTGATAAAGCTAATAAGTATAATACAACCCTAGCGTATTCTCCAACACATTGGAGATTAACCGAGCAAGAAAAAGCAGAATACAATACATTGCTTAATGTTTCTGGTACTGGAATTATGGGTCACATTGAAATACCTAAAATAAATTGCTCTTTACCAATCTACCATGGAACAGCTGATAATGTTTTACAAATAGCTATAGGTCATATAGCAGGCTCATCATTACCTGTTGGTGGTAAAAGCACTCATACAGTTTTGTCAGGACACAGAGGTTTGCCTTCAGCAAAGCTTTTCACGAATCTTGATAAGCTTGAAAAAGGCGATTTGTTTATGATTTGTGTACTTGATGAAGTGTTGACATATGAGGTTGATAATATATTGATTACTCTACCAGATGATTTTTCAACTCTTGGCATAAGCCGAGATAATGATTATTGTACGCTTATAACCTGTACACCTTATGGTGTTAATACACACAGGCTTTTAGTCAGAGGACATAGAGTTGAAAATGTTAAGCAATCTTCTAGTGCAAGAATTACAGCAGATGCTATGCAAATTGAACCACTGCTAGTTGCATCTTTTGTAGGAATACCAGTGTTATTGATGATATTTTCTATGATGGTGTTTTCTGGCAAAGACAGTAAATATAATTCGAAAAATTTTAAGAGGAAGTGATATGGTATGCTAAAATTTTATACAAAAGTAAAACAAGTTTCTGTTTTCTTATTAATTGCAATCTTATTCTTTTCCTTCCCACAAACTGTTATAGCTGCTGACGAAGAAAAGGGCTCAATAAATCTTTCATATCCAATTGAAGGAGTAGAATTTTCTCTGTACAAAATTGCATCTATAGACCCTCAGTTCCAAGTTACTCTTGCTGATGAGTATGCTGTTTATAATATTGATCTTGAAAGCGAAAATATTGCATTCACATTAGCTTCCTACGTTCAAAGTGACAATATTCAGCCATTAGCTACTGCTGTAACTGATGAAAATTGTGTTGCAAGCTTTAATAATATCCCTAGGGGCTTTTATTTAATTATAGGTTCAATCAAGGTGGTTGATAACATAAAATATACTGCGTTACCAGTAACTGTATCTCTTCCATATTACAATAATAATTCTTTAGTTTGGGATTTAGAAGTAAAAGGTAAATATGAAACTGTTCCAAGAGATTCATCTGTAGAGATTTCAGCAATAAAAATCTGGAAAAATGCTTCAGGTGATAAGCAACAACCTAAAGAAGTATCAATCAGCTTAACTCAAAATGGTAAGGTTTACGATACAGTAACGCTGAATTCGGCCAATAATTGGAAATATAAATGGAAAGAGCTTAACGAGAATGACCAGTGGACAGTGATAGAAAACAATGTACCAGATGGTTATGAAGTGAACATTCAAAAGGATCAAAATATTTTTATTGTTACTAATACTTATAAAGATACTCCTTCTACACCTAATACACCTGAATTGCCACAAACTGGTCAGATATGGTGGCCTGTATATGTACTTACAGTTGCAGGAATTTGTTTTATATTCACAGGTGTAGTGCGTCGCAGAAAGAGTGTATAAAATGAAATCTAAAAAAGGCTTATTATGTATTGTTATAGGGCTACTACTTATAGTTGCAGCCCTTTCTTTGGCATTTTATAATATATGGGATTCAGAAAGAGCAGAAAAAGCAGCTCTTAATACAGTTGCTGAGATAGAAAAGGTTATTCCGGATAATCCTGAAAACTCTAATAGTGAAATTTCTCCTGTTGATTATCCAGATATGAAGATGCCAGTAACAGAGGTTGATGGTTATGAATATATTGGTATCTTAGAAATTCCAGAATTTAATTTAAAGCTACCTGTAATGCAAGATTGGGATTATACTAAGCTTGATATATCACCCTGCTGTTATTATGGCTCGGTCTATAAAGATGATTTGGTAATTGCTGCACATAACTATTATAGCCACTTTGGTGGATTAGGACAATTAACTATTGGTAGCGAAATTATTTTTACTGATATATATGGTTACAAGTACAATTATAATGTTATATGGACAGAAGTTATACAGCCAGGCTCAATTGACCAGATGATAGAAGAAAAAAATGATGACCCATGGGATTTAACTTTATTTACCTGCACTATTTCTGGTGGCAGCAGATTTACAGTAAGATGTGCAAAATCTAATGATAACACCTGATTTGATAAGACTTTTATCAATCAAATAATATTCTTTAATTAATATTTACCAGTAAATAATACTGGATTTTTAGCATTAAACAAGCAGACAGAAAATCTTATGTTCTGTCTGCTTGTTATTATGTGTGCTTGAATTAACGCTTACCAAACAAAAATCTATAGCTAGACTATTGATGCAAGGGTACGAAGAACAACCAGCAATTTTAAGAATTGCATGGAAAAATCCCATTAGCGACAGGGTGATGATTAATTTTAATCTTGCTGATTATATAATTGAAGCCCCAAAATTGAAAATACAATATGTAAAATAAAAAGAGAAGCTGTTTCATATATAAATATTAAAGATATAAAATTATTGAGATATCTTGATGCAATGATGTTGTTATTGAACTAATTAAAGCAGTAGAAAACACAGGTGTTATAAATTCTTACTTCAACGCTTATGTAGGTGGTGTAGCTGGTGATAACTATGGCACAATAAGTGTTTCAGACGCTGTACTTATCCAGAAAATGATTTTAGGGATGGTGTGATAATCATATTTAAAAATCAAAGCTCTGACGGCTACAGATGAGCAGATAAGGAAGTACGAAGATAAATATAAATATCCAGAAGTTATATGAGGTAATAACAACCCCCTATCCGTAGAGGATAGGGGTAGAAACTTTTTCTTCAATTGACTTTATTATTTTATCTTATCTTTTAGGAAGTTATTAATAGCTCTGAGTTCAGACAAACAAAAAAGGTTTTTGATATTAATTCAAGTGCAAATATTGTTTTCTAAGATATCTATTTCTGACTCAATACTTATAGGTGTATAAGCTTTGATTTTTTAGCTTCAAGATCAATTATTGCAATTACTTTATCCATTCCTAGAGTCATTTTTCCATCGTTAATAACCATATTTATTACATTCAAAAATAATAATCAAATTTTATTGCATTAACATAGTTTTTTATGTATAATAGCATTAATCGGCATTATACATTATAATTATATGTGTTTATAATTCTGTCACACAGCTTACCCACACGAGGACGAAACCAAGATAACCGTTTCAATTTCAGCGTCAGCGTTTTAGACCTACCCAAATTTACACGGGGACGAAATATGTAGGTTGCAACCTATGAAATATCACGATTAGTAGAGGAGTTGTTGTATAAGCTGATTTGCATTACTGAAAACTTCAAAATCCAGAGGAATACTTAACGACGATAGAATGTTTGAATTTTCTCTCGATTTTCTGCTGATAATTACTTTCAAAAATCAGCCTGTTAACATTTTTTCTGATTCTCTGCTATAATAATTTGCAACATAATTTTTTATTCAACTAAAAAAACATACACCCTCGCTGTTTATGCGAGGGTGTATGCATTTGTGGATATAAAGTTAAACGCTCTGCCTATGCCAGTATGAGTGCTTATAACAGATTCAGACTGTGCCTGAAATTATACTTACTTTAGCTTATGAAGAGTCTTTTATATCAAATTTTTCTAAGCTGTTTGTGATAGGCAGAAAAAACTGTTTTTTCAACACCGTTAAAGGAGTAACTCATCAACAATTATATATAGTATTATTCAGACAGCTATAGCTCATGACCTCATACC
>JAXJDU010000234.1:0-5525 GCA_036301785.1 Acutalibacteraceae bacterium
CTGTTATAGCTACTAATAATATAATTAACAGCACTGTTTCAGTCATACATATCACCCCCATTCCTTTGGGAGTGCTAACCGCCTCAAACTATTCCCTATAGCCTTTGATTATTATATATTTTGTAATATTATTTGTCAATTAATTACAGAAAACACAAAAAGCTGACATCTTCACTCTGAGATGTCAGCTTTTTGCTGTTATTTAAAATATTAAGCTTAATTTAATCAGTAACTATTAATTATCAGCTCTGCACCTTCAAAAACTCATTCTGCATATAGTCATATACTTCCTGTGGCAGGTTAGAGAAGGTATAGCACTTATCTGTATATTCCTTTGGTGGATAGATAAGCTCGTTGTTCTTTGTTTCGTCATCAAGCAGGTCGTAGGCAGCCTGATTTGGTGTTGAATAGCCGATATACTCAGAATTTGCCTTTGCAACCTCTGCCTCAAGCATATAGTTTATAAACTTTTCGGCAAGCTCTTTATTCTGTGCTGTTTTTGGAATACACATTGAATCTATAAACAGGTTAGAGCCTTCCTCTGGCAAAACATAGTCAAGATTAGGGTTGTTGCCCATCATAATTGCAACATCGCCTGCGTAGTATGGTGCAAGTGCAGCCTGGTCTGTTTCCATTTCTGTAAACACCTGGTCCATTACATACTTTTTAAGAATAGGCTTTTGCTCCTTAAGGTACGCAGAAGCTACATCGATATCCTCCTTTGTAACCTCAGATGGAGTAATACCCTTAAGCTTCATTGCAATAGCCATTGCATCTCTTGAGTTGTTGAACATAAGAATGTTGCCACTGTACTGCTTATCCCACAACACATCAAAGCTTGTTGGCTTTGATGTAACCATTGTTTTGTTGTATGCAAGTGCAACCACACCCCATGAATAAGGCACTGAATATTCACCTGTTGGGTCAAAGTCAGTTATCTTGTACTGCTCCATAATATTTTTCACATTTGGAACATTCTCAAAGTTAATCTTCTGTAGCATATCCTCTTCTATAAGCTTACTTATCATATAGTCAGAAGGAATAATTACATCGTATGATGAATTACTCTCCTTAAGAAGATTATACATCTCTTCGTTTGATTCGTAGTTAGTGTAGTTAACCTTTACATTGTATCTCTCTTCAAACTCAGCGATAGTATCAAGAGTACCCTCTTCACCGGTTGAGATATACTCACCCCAGTTAAATACATTCAGCTCCTCTTTCTTCTCGCCACAGCCTGTACATAGCACAGCTGTAGAGCCTGCTATAATTGTACTTAGTAAAACAGCAAAAATCTTTTTCATTTCTTACTCTCCCTTTACTCTCATTATGTATTTATGAAAACCGTTAAAACGATTTTCAATATCAGCCCTGTATGCCCTTTTCTTTATTCAACTTACTTTCTCTTATATTAACTATAATCAGAATAGTAATTGTTATAACAAAAAGCAATGTAGAAAGAGCGTTTATTGTTGGTGACACTCTTCTTTTCAGCATTGTATAGATTTCTATAGGCAGGGTCTGGAATTTAGGGCCTCGTGTAAAGTATGTAATTACAAAATCGTCAAGCGAATATGTAAAAGACATCAGCATACCAGACACAACACCTGGCATAATCTCTGGCATTACAACCTTAAAAAACGCTTGTCGCTGGTTACAGCCTAAATCAAGAGCAGCCTCGTAAAGGCTTTTATCCATTTGTCTTAGCTTAGGCATAACATTAAGTATTACATAAGGTGTACAAAAGCTTATGTGTGCAATAAGCACTGTAGCAAAGCCCATTTCAAAATCGAACATTTCACCCAGAAACGCAAACAGCAGCATAAACGAAACACCTGTAACTATTTCAGGGTTGATTATAGGCATATTCGAAACATTGGTAACAAGGCTGCGAAAAGGCTTTTTCATATTGTAAATACCTATTGCAGCCATTGTGCCTAAAACAGTAGAAAATATAGCTGCAAGCACAGCAACAATAAGTGTGTTGTACAGCGAGGTCATTATAGAATCGTTATTGAAAAGCTCTATATACCATTTAAAGGTAAAGCCCTTCCACACCGAGGTTTTTCCGTCGTTAAACGAATAAAGAATAAGTACAGCTATCGGTATATACAGAAAAATCATTACCAATGTTATGTACAGGTTAGATATAAAATTACTCTTTTTTCTCATACCACTGCAGCCTCCTCGTCACCAAACTTATTCATAAATATTATGAACAGAAGAATGATTACCATAAGAGCAAGTGCTATGGCAGAGCCTACATTCTTATCTCTCTGGAAAATGTTCTCAATAACATCACCAATCATCTTGTCGCCTGTACCACCAAGATACTGTGCAACAAGGAATGTACTTGCAGTTGGTACAAACACCATAGTTATACCACTGATAATACCAGGCACGCTAAGTGGGAATACAACCTTACTGAATACCTTAAGCTTATTAGCACCTAAGTCCTCAGCAGCCTCTATTAATCTGTTATCTATTTTAAGCATTACAGAGTTAAGTGGCAATACCATAAAAGGCAAAAAGTTATACACCATACCAAGCACAACTGCACCCTGATTACCCAGCAGGGCAACATCAAAGCCAAGCAGCTTTACGCCAAGGTCTACCAGACCGTCATTCTGCAAAAGCAAAACCCATGCATAGATTCTTAGTATAAAATTCATCCACATAGGCAGCATTAACAGCACTGTAAGCAGATTACGCTTTTGCTGTGTTGCTCGTGACATTATATACGCCAACGGGTAAGCAATCAGCAGGCATATTGCAGTGGATAAAAAGGCTATCCACAATGAACGGATAAAGACATCTTTATAATAAAGGCTGTCGATAAACGATTGCAGGGTAAAAGCACCTGACGAATCGGTAAAAGCATAATAAACCACCATACCAAGTGGAATTATTGTAAAGAATAACATCCATATAAGGTAAGGATATGACGGTGCCTTAGATTTCATCAGCCAACACCCTCGCTTTCCTCAACCTCTACAAATCGGGCGTTGTCAAATTTAAAGCAGATAGGTGCATTTGTAGCAACCTGTTCGTCCTGCTTGCTTGTCATAAGCCACTTATGGTTTTCAGTTTCCATAATAATTTCGTTATATTCACCCTTATAAATAACAGACACAATATATGCCTCCAGCTGACCATTACCGTCACCTGCTACATAAATATCAGACGGTGGCAGAGTAACCTCAAGCACACAGCCATCTGCATAGCAATGACCCTCTACCGATACTGTGTTACCCTCAATGTCAATCTCCATTGAGTTTTCATCAGGATTACTGCTTATAACCTTAGCCTTAAAAATATTATTTTCGGTTGGGAAAAGCTTATTCATTATATGTATATTATCAGGTATAAAGCTCATACCTATCTGTTTGCCCACAGCCTCACAGCGTGTACTGTGAATAATCCACAGGCAACCGTTGCATTTAACCTCCATTTCGTAATGAACGCCCTTAAACACAACATTTTCAACAGTACCCACAAGCAAGCCCTCAGCCGGTGGTACTATCTCTATATCCTCAGGTCTTATAACAACATCTACAGGCTGATATGGCTTAAATCCCTTATCGCTGCAATGTATCTCTTTGCCCTGCAGAATTACCTTATAGTCCTCCTTCATTACTCCGTTAAGAATATTAGCCTCACCAATAAAGTCGGCTACAAAGGCATTAACAGGCTCGTTGTAAATATCGGTAGGTGTACCAATCTGCTCGATTTTACCGTTATTCATTACAACAACTCTGTCAGACATTGTAAGTGCCTCTTCCTGGTCATGAGTAACAAATACAAAGGTTGTTTTAAGCTGATTTTGCAGCTGCTTAAGCTCTATCTGCATATCCTTACGCAGCTTAAGGTCTAATGCACCCAAAGGCTCGTCAAGCAGAAGCACCTTAGGGTCACACACCAAAGCTCTTGCAATAGCCACACGCTGCTGCTGACCACCCGAAAGCTTTGATATAGGGCGTTTTTCATAGCCCTTAAGGTCTACAACTGCAAGCATCTTTTTTACAGCTCTATCTATTTCTTCTTTAGATTTCTTTTGTAGCTTCAATCCAAATGCTATATTTTCATAAACATTCAAATGTGGAAACAAGGCGTATTTCTGGAACACCGTGTTTACATTTCGTTTATTTGGCGGAAGATCGTTAATTCTTGTACCTTCAAAATATACATCTCCACCGTCAGGCTCCAAAAAGCCTCCGATAATTCTTAGCGTAGTAGTTTTACCACAACCACTAGGCCCCAAAAGTGTAATAAACTCCCTGTCTTTAATATCAAGGTTTATTTTATCAAGTATTACCTCACCATCAAACATTACCTCAATATTCTTTAGAGATACGACAGTATTTTCACTCAATTTATGCACCCCCAGATTAGATATATATAACAAACAAAATACAGCAGTTTGTCAACTTACAGTATATCTATAAACGACCCGATTTGTCAATATTTTTTCTTATTTATAAAAAATATTTTATTTTTTACGCTCTTCTCTGTTCAAATTATGGAATACGCTGTTGTTTAAAGCGAAATACAGTGTACAGATTATACCACAAGGCTGTATTTTATATAAGCATAAATCAGCAACAGCCTGTTATTTTTCGTTAACCTCTATATCGATTATCCCCATTTATACCCTTTAAAAATAAATCACACCCTATCTTTAAAGCGTTATGTGGTGACCCCAAAATGTTAGATTTTTGGTCTAACTTTTTGGGGTCGGGTCATTATTTACTTTTCAGGCTTATTAACTTATAATAAAAGCTATAAAATTAACATAAGATTTTTTCAGCGAGGATTTAACAATGAGGTTCAACAAGCTTATTTTATTTTTACTTTTAACTGCAAATATTATTTCGTTTACTGCCTGTGGCAACAAAGCAGACACAGCTGCAAATGCCACAGCTACAAACAACACAGCCACAACTATTACAGCCACAGCACAGGCTCCTACCGAGGCTGTTACAAAGCAAGCACCTACAGAACGCACAACAAAGCCAAAGCCACAGCCTACCACACCTGTTCTTACCGGTTACGACGATTACTCTATTGTTGACTATACACTGGCTGTTCTTAGTCAGGACGAAGCCTACACCTCTGCCACAAAGGAAGAACAGATTGCAATGGTAGAAGCCTGCCTTACAGACCTTGAGCTTCAGGGATATATTATGGAAGGCTCTATAACCTTTGAAGAAACACACTTTGGCACATTCAGCTTTAAATACAGCAATGGCTCAGAGGGTTCATTTACATTCCAGAAACTAGGAAACAGAATTGACTGATAAATTGTAATTTATGCGACTGCTAACGCAGTCACATAAAGACACGCAAAAACCAAAACTTAAAGTTTGGGTAAAGCCTTTTTAAAGGCTTTTGGGTCAAGGGCAAAGCCCTTTAACTCATGGTTTTTCCTAAAAATGCCATTGAAAATGGCATTTTTAAATATTCTTGAGGCGTTAAGGACTCTGTCTAATGTAACCAATTTACGAAGTAAATTGATTGCGTAAACC